>NZ_JBFATS010000002.1:355164-513666 GCF_040678435.1 Streptomyces sp. NPDC052682
CGTGGTGGCGGTGTTCGCCCCATCCAGGGCGGACACCCCACCGAGGTTCGGGGCGGTCCCGCCACGCGCGCGTGGCGGCCCCCTTCCGCGTCACCCGAACCGCCGTACCCCCGACGGCGTCACCACCGCGTGCACCGGCCGGTCGTGCGCCTCCTCCGGGACGCGCTCGACGACCTCGGAGTCGTACAGCAGCACCACCAGTGCCGGGTGTGCCCCGGCCCGCTCCAGGCGCGCGAGCACACGGTCGTACGACCCGCCGCCCCGGCCCAGGCGCATCCCCCGCGCGTCCACCGCCAGCCCCGGCAGCAGCACGGCGTCGGCGGCCGTGACGGCCTCCTGCCCGAGGCGGGCCCCGGCCGGTTCCAACAGGGCCATCCGCCCGCCGTGTTGCACGCGCGTGAGGGAGTCCGGACCGTCGTACACGCCCCAGTCCAGGTTGTTGTCGGGGAGCAGCACCGGCAGCAGGACGCGCACGCCCCGCGCGCGCAACGCATCGAGCAGCGCGAGGGTGCCCGGTTCGCTCCCCACGGAGACGTACGCCGCCACCGTGCGCGCCTGCGCCAACTCGGGCAGGCCGAGGGCCCGGCGGGCCAGCTCGGCCGCGGCTTCCCGCACGTCACCGGCGGGCAACCCGCTCCTCACCGCGAGGAGCTCCCGCCGCAACCTCCGCTTGTCAGGATCGTCCGCGCGTCCGCCATGTCTCAAGGTCGCTCCCGAAGTGTTCTGATGTGTTCATATGAGACCCAACTGGCCTGAGTCTCAGATTCCTCATAAACACACCGGATAAGGTGTCGGGCATGACTCAGTCGCACCCTCGGATCAGCAAGGCTGTCATTCCCGCGGCAGGCCTCGGTACCCGGTTCCTGCCGGCCACCAAAGCCACTCCCAAGGAGATGCTGCCGGTCGTGGACAAGCCGGCGATCCAGTACGTGGTCGAGGAGGCCGTGGCCGCCGGCCTCGACGACGTCCTCATGGTCACGGGCCGTAACAAGCGGCCCCTGGAGGACCACTTCGACCGCAACTACGAGCTGGAGTCGGCTCTCGAGCAGAAGGGCGACGCCGAGCGCCTGGCCAAGGTCCAGGAGTCCAGCGACCTCGCGACCATGCACTACGTCCGCCAGGGCGACCCCAAGGGCCTGGGTCACGCCGTGCTGTGCGCCGCCCCGCACGTCGGCGACGAGCCCTTCGCGGTCCTGCTCGGCGACGACCTGATCGACCCGCGCGACCCGCTGCTCAGGCGCATGGTCGAGGTCCAGGAGCAGCGCGGCGGCAGCGTGATCGCGCTCATGGAGGTCGCCCCCGAGCAGATCCACCTCTACGGGTGCGCCGCGGTGGCGACCACCGAGGACAGCGACGTCGTCAAGGTCAGCGGACTGGTCGAGAAGCCGGACGCGGCCGAGGCCCCGTCCAACTACGCCGTCATCGGCCGCTACGTCCTCGACCCGCACATCTTCGGCATCCTGCGCACGACGGAGCCGGGCCGCGGCGGCGAGATCCAGCTCACCGACGCCCTCCAGCAGCTCGCCGCCGACGAGACGATCGGCGGCCCGGTGCACGGCGTGGTCTTCAAGGGCCGCCGCTATGACACCGGCGACCGCGGCGACTACCTGCGTGCCATTGTGCGACTCGCGTGCGAACGTGAGGACCTGGGCCCGGAGTTCCGGGCCTGGCTCCGCCGTTACGTCACCGAGGAGATGCAGCAGCTGTGAGCAGCGCCGCGCCCCGCACCGCAGGCCCCGACCACCTCTGGACGGTGGACGAGCACCTGGAGGACATCCTCGCCACCGTCCGCCCTCTCGAACCCATCGAGCTGAACCTCCTCGACGCCCAGGGCTGCGTCCTGGTCGAGGACGTCACGGTGCCGGTGTCCCTGCCGCCGTTCGACAACAGCTCCATGGACGGGTACGCGGTGCGGGTCGCGGACGTCGCGGGCGCGAGCGAGGAGTTCCCGGCGGTCCTGGAGGTCGTCGGCGACGTGGCGGCGGGCCAGGCCGAGCTGCTGCACGTGGGCCCCGGCCAGGCCGCCCGCATCATGACCGGCGCCCCCCTGCCGCCCGGCGCCGAGACCGTCGTGCCCGTCGAGTGGACCGACGGGGGGCTCGGCCAGGGCCCGGTCAGCGGCATGCGCGCCCGCAGCCTCGCCCCCGAGGGCGCCGAGGGCCATGTGCACGTGTACCGCCCGGCCGAGGCACGCGCGCACGTGCGCGCCCAGGGCAGCGACGTCAAGGCCGGCGACCGTGCCCTGGAGGCCGGCACCGTGCTCGGCCCGCCGCAGCTCGCCCTGCTCGCCGCGATCGGCCGCGGCACGGTCCGTGTCCACCCGCGCCCGCGCGTGGTGGTGCTCTCCACCGGCAGCGAACTCGTCCAGCTCGGCGAGGAGCTGGGCGCCGGCCAGATCTACGACTCCAACAGCTTCGCCCTGACCGCCGCCGCCCGCGACGCCGGCGCCATCGCCTACCGGGTGGGCGCCGTCGCCGACGACGCCGACACCCTGCGCTCCACCATCGAGGACCAGCTGGTCCGCGCCGACCTCATGGTCACCACGGGCGGCGTGAGCGTCGGGGCGTACGACGTCGTCAAGGAGGCGCTCGCCCACGTCGGCGACGCGGACGAGCCCGGCAGCGGCGTGGAGTTCCGCAGGCTCGCCATGCAGCCCGGCAAACCGCAGGGCTTCGGCTCCGTCGGCCCCGACCACACCCCGCTGCTGGCCCTGCCCGGCAATCCGGTGTCGTCGTACGTCTCCTTCGAGCTGTTCGTCCGCCCGGCCATCCGCACCCTGATGGGCCTCAAGGACGTCCACCGGCCGCGGACCCGGGCCACCCTGGCGGCCGGCAAGGCGCTGACCTCGCCCAAGGGACGCCGGCAGTTCCTGCGCGGCACCTACGCCGACGGCACGGTGAGCCCGGTCGGCGGCGCGGGCTCCCACCTGGTCGCCGCCCTGGCGCACGCCGACGCGCTGATCGTCGTCCCCGAGGACGTGGAGTCGCTGGAGCCCGGCGCCGACGTCGAGGTGGTCCTGCTCGGCTGAGAGCCGCTGGTTGGCGGTACCGTGTCGCGCACAGCAGGCCCGTGCGCCGCACCGCGCCGGGCCCGGACCGGGAGCGGCACACGAACATGAGTACCGAGGACCGACGTACGCGCCACGGACGTACGCAGGACCGACTGACGCACCTCGACGACGCGGGCGCCGCCCGCATGGTCGACGTGTCCGACAAGGACGTGACCGCGCGCACCGCCCGCGCCAGCGGACGCGTGCTGGTCTCGCCCCGCGTGGTCGAGCTGCTGCGCGGCGAGGGCGTCCCGAAGGGAGACGCCCTGGCCACCGCCCGGATCGCGGGCATCATGGGCGCCAAACGCACTCCCGACCTCATCCCCCTGTGTCACCCGTTGTCGGTGTCCGGTGTGACACTGGACCTGTCGGTCGCGGACGACGCGGTGGAGATCCAGGCCACCGTGAAGACGACGGACCGCACGGGCGTCGAGATGGAAGCCCTCACCGCGGTCTCCGTCGCCGCGCTCACCGTGATCGACATGGTGAAGGCGGTCGACAAGGGAGCGGTCATCACGGACGTACGGGTGGAACAGAAGAGCGGCGGCAAGTCGGGCGACTGGAGCCGGGCATGACTCCCGACGCCTCGCCCGCGCCGTACCGCGCTCTTGTCGTGACCGCCTCCAACCGGGCCTTTGCCGGTGTGTACGAGGACAAGGGCGGCCCGCTGATCGCCGAGGGCCTCGAGGGCTTCGGCTTCGCCGTCGACGGCCCGCAGGTGGTGCCCGACGGCGAACCGGTGGAAGCCGCGCTGCGTGCCGGCGTCGCAGCCGGGTACGACGTCATCGTGACCACCGGCGGCACGGGGCTGTCGCCCACCGACCGCACCCCCGAGGCGACCCGGAAGGTGATCGAGTCCGAGGTGCCGGGCATCGCCGAGGCCGTCCGGGCGTACGGCCGGGACAAGGTGCCGACCGCGGCCCTGTCGCGGGGCCTGGCCGGTGTGGCGGGGCGCACGCTCATCGTGAACCTGCCGGGGTCCACCGGCGGGGTCCGCGACGGTCTGGCCGTCCTGGAGCCCCTGCTGGTGCACGCCGTGGACCAGATCCGCGGCGGTGACCACCCCAGACCGGACGCCAGTAGTGGGGGTGCGAGCTGAACAGCCCATCCTGGCCGGTCGAGCTGGTGGACGGCGACGTCCTCCTGCGGCCGATAAAGATGCGCGACCAGCGGGCCTGGCGCGAGGTCAACCGGCGCAACCGCGACTGGCTGCGCCCCTGGGAGGCGACCATCCCGCCGCCCGGGCCCGGCGGGCCGCTGGCCCACCGTCCCACCTACCGCCAGATGGTCCGCCACCTGCGTGCCGAGGCGAACGCCGGCCGGATGCTGCCGTTCGTCATCGAGTACCAGGGGCGGCTGGTCGGGCAGTTGACGGTCGCCGGGATCACCTGGGGTTCGATGTGCTCCGGGCACGTCGGCTACTGGGTGGACGAGGCGGTCGCCGGCCGGGGCGTGATGCCGACGGCCGTGGCACTCGTCGTCGACCACTGTTTCCGCACCGTCGGGCTGCACCGCATCGAGGTGTGCATTCGCCCCGAGAACACCCCGAGCCGCCGGGTGGTGGAGAAACTCGGATTCCGCGAGGAGGGCCTTCGGCCGCGCTATCTGCACATCGACGGAGCCTGGCGCGACCACCTGGTCTTCGCGCTCACGGCGGAAGAGGTCCCCGAGGGGTTGCTCAGGCGCTGGCACCGGGCACGCTCCCACAGCGAGCCGCCCCGCAACCCGGGGATTCACCACAGCCCGGGAAATTGAATAAGTGTTCGAATTTGATCGCGTGGCGATCGGCTCGGGGCGGGGAATTCCGGCCGAAGTGGTCCACTGATCGGATCTGTCGCAAAAAAAGTTCGAAATATCAGCCAGATCGTGCGACACACCGGCTCAATTGGCAGATGGCCTCACGCAAACCCCTCTACCGTGTGAGGCGTGAGCAGCAGCGGCCTCATCTACGCAGTCATTGTCGGGGCCTGGGCCGCCTACTTGGTGCCGATGTGGCTCCGTAGGCAGGACGAGCTGAACGAGGCCCGTCCGACGGAACGCTTCAGCACCGCCATCCGGCTTCTGTCCGGAAAGGCGGCCATGGAGCGCCGGTACGCCAGGGACCTGCAGGCGCGCTCCGCCGACGAGGGGGAGCCCGCCGCCGTCGACCCGGACGCGGTCACCGACTCGGTGGACGTCCGGGCCTTCGCCGTGTCCCAGACCCGCCCGCAGACCCAGGTTCCCCTCCCGCCGCACCCCGCGGAGCACCCGGAACCGGAGCGCGGGCACGCGGACGGCGGCCCGGCGCCCGAACCCGCCGAGGCCGGAGCGCGCCAGCGCGTGCCGGCGGCCCGACGCGCGCAGTCGGCGCAGGCGTCACAGGCGGCCCAGGCGGCCGCCGCGCGCGCCCGGCGCTCGAAGGTTCTCGCGCGCCGTCGGCGCACCACCGTGGTGCTCTTCCTCGCCTTCACGCTCGGCGCGATCGTCGCCGCCGTCGGGGGCCTGGCCTTCCTGTGGGCGCCCGGGGTGCCCGCCGTGCTGCTCAGCGCGTACATCGCCTACCTGCGCTCCCAGGAACGCCGCCGCTTCACCTACCAGATGGACCGCCGCCGCGCCGAGGCCGCCGCCCAGCGGCTGCGGGAGCGTCAGCGCCAGCCGCGCCGGCCCGCCGCCGGCCCATCGCTCGACGAGGACGCCGACGAACCCGGCCAGGCCGCCCCCGAGCCGGTGACCGACCCCGGCCTGTCCGCGCTCGCGGCCGACCGGCGCGCGCTGGTCGAGCAGACCGACCACGCCGAGTGGGTCGACCAGCAGCGCGAGCGGCAGCGCCGCCCCGGCCAGGGCGACAGCTGGGACCCGGTCCCCGTGCCGCTGCCGACGTACGTCACCGCCCCTGTCGCCCCCCGGGCCACGCCCGAGGTGGACCTCGGCGCTCCCGACACCTGGAGCTCTGCGCGCTCCAGCGCCGTCGCCCCGGACCGCGAGGAGGAGCCCGGCGAGGCCCCCGGGGAGCCCGGCTCGCGCGATGAGGCCGACGAGACCGGGCGCAGCGACGCCCGCCGGGTGGCCTCGGCGCGGCGCGCGCGGGAACGCGGCCGTACGCCCCTGTTCGACCAGTACGAGGACGGCGAGCGGCCCCGGGCCGCCAACGAGTAGCCCGCGGGCACCCCGCCCGCACCGGCCCCGGGACCGGCCCGGATACGGATTTTTGAGCAGGCCGGTCGGGGTGCTAAGGTTTCTCTCGTTGCAAGGGCCTGTGGCGCAGTCCGGTAGCGCACCTCGTTCGCATCGAGGGGGCCAGGGGTTCAAATCCCCTCAGGTCCACGCACATCAGAGCCCCGGTCGGTGATCACCGACCGGGGCTCTGTCATGTCGCGGTTCCCGGCCCGGACTTCGCTCGCCGAAGACTGAACAGCGCTCGGGCCGAGCGCCGCCCTCACAGCATCTTCGCGAAGCACAGACTCGACTCGTAATGGCGGTAGTAGCCGAACTTCTCGCACGGCTCGTAGCCGCTGGAGACGTACAGGGCGACCGCCTCCGGCTGCTTGGTGCCGGTTTCCAGGACCATGCGGACGCGGCCGGCCGTGCGGGCGTCCTCCTCCAGGGCCGCCAGGATGCGGCGGGCCAGGCCCCGGCCGCGCATTCCCTCCACCACGTACATCCGCTTCAGCTCGGCGTCGCCGTCGCGGTTGCCCTCGCCGTTGGCGTCCTGGGCACGCCAGCCGCCCGAGGCGACCGGGGTGCCGTGCTCGTCGTACGCCAGCAGGTACAGGCCGTTCGGCGGCTCGAAGTCGGACGGGGCGAGCGGGGTGGCGTCGCCGCCGTCGCCGTAGCGCACGGAGTATTCGGCCTGCACCTCGTCGTTGAGCTTGACGGCGTCGGGGTGGTCGAAGGGGACACGGCGGATATCCATGCCGGGCATCGTACATCTCTTCGAATACGGGGTGTCCCGGCGGCCCGGCCCCTCCAGTGTGCCGGTATCGTGCCGGGGTGCTCACCGTGACCTCCGTCAACGTCAATGGACTGCGGGCCGCCGCGAAGAAGGGCTTCGTGGCGTGGCTCGCGCAGACCTCCGCCGATGTGCTGTGCCTGCAGGAGGTGCGCGCGGAGCCGGAACAGCTGCCCGAGCAGGTCCGGGCGCCCGGCGGCTGGCACGTGGTGCACGCGCCCGCGGCCGCCAAGGGCCGGGCCGGCGTGTCCCTGTACACGCGGCGCGAGCCCGACCGCGTGCGGATCGGCTTCGGGTCCGCCGAGTTCGACGGCAGCGGGCGGTACGTCGAGGCCGACCTGCCCGGGGTGACCGTCGCCTCCCTCTACCTGCCCTCGGGCGAGGTGGGCACCGAGCGGCAGGACGAGAAGCTGCGGTTCATGGGCGAGTTCCTCGCCTACCTCAAGGAGCTGCGGCAGCGGGCCGCCGCCGACGGCCGTGAGGTGCTGGTGTGCGGCGACTGGAACATCGCCCACCAGCCGGCCGACCTGAGGAACTGGCGCGGCAACACCAAGAACTCCGGCTTCCTGCCCGAGGAGCGGGAGTGGCTGTCCCGCGTCCTCGACCCGGCCGACGGCGGATACGTCGACGTCGTGCGGGCGCTGCACCCGGAGGTGGACGGGCCGTACACGTGGTGGTCGTACCGCGGGCGGGCGTTCGACAACGACACCGGATGGCGCATCGACCTCCAGGTGGCCACGCCCGGGCTCGCCGGGCGGGCGGTCAAGGGGGTCGTGGAGCGGGCGGCCACGCATGCCGAGCGGTGGTCGGACCACGCGCCGGTGACGGTCGTCTACGACCGTTAGTCCCGCCCGGTCCGCTCGCGCATCCGCCGGTCCAGGGCCAGGGACAGTTCCGCCTCCACCACGCTGCGCGCCAGCGGGCGCAGGCGGGGCAGGTCCTGTTCGGGGGCGTGGCGCAGGATCAGGTCGGTGAAGAGGGCGGCGAGGGCGTCGGCGTGCCGGCGGACCTCCCGGCCCGCCGCCAGCACCTCCGCGAGGGGGATGCCCTCGCGGACCAGGGCCGAGGACACGTCCAGCAGGCGGCGGCTGATGTGGACGATCTCGTCGCCGTCGGTGCCGAGGTAGCCCAGCTCCATCGCCGCCGCCAGGTTCTCGGGGGTCACCTCGCCCTCGAAGCGGGCGGCGAGTTCCTCGGGGGTGAGACGGACCGGCTCCTCCTCGGTGGGGGTGCCCACCCCCAGCAGGTCGGCGACGTCGCGGCCGTGGTCGAAGGCCTCCGCCAGTTCCGCGATGCCGCTGAGGGTGTGGCCGCGCTCCAGCAACGCGGCGATCGTCCGCAGGCGGGCCAGGTGATGGTCGTCGTACCAGGCGATACGGCCCTCGCGGCGCGGGGGCGGCAGGAGCTTGCGTTCGCGGTAGAAGCGCAGGGTGCGCACCGTGATGCCGGCCAGCTCGGCCAGCTCTTCCATGCGGTATTCACGCTTCTCGGCCACCACCGCACCTTAAGGCGTACCGCTGGTAACTTTCCCTGCCAGCCCCCTACCCATCGGTACGGAGCTGCCCTACTCTCCCCATTGTGCCAGTGTTCACTGGCATGGTTCCGGGTGGTGCGTGGAGGCTTTGCATGACCGAACACGAACATGTGCGGGTCGCGGTGGTCGGCTGCGGGTTCGGCGGGCTGGGGGCCGCCGTGCGGCTGCGCCGGGAGGGGATCACCGACTTCGTGGTCCTGGAGCGGGCCGGCAGCGTCGGGGGCACATGGCGGGACAACAGCTATCCGGGGTGCGCGTGTGACGTGCCGTCCCACCTGTACTCGTTCTCCTTCGCGCCCAACCCCGACTGGCCGCGCGCCTTCTCCGGGCAGGAGCACATCCGTGCCTACCTGGAGCACGTCACGGACGTCTTCCGGCTCCGGCCGCACCTGCGTTTCGACTCGGAGGTGACGCGGATGAGCTGGAACCCCGAGCGGCTGTGCTGGGACATCGAGACCAGCGGGGGACGACTGTCCGCCGACGTCGTGGTGTCCGCGACCGGCCCGCTGTCCGAGCCGAGGATCCCCGGCATCCCGGGGCTGGATTCCTTCCCCGGCACGGTGTTCCACTCCGCCCGCTGGGACCACGACTACGACCTCACCGGCAAGCGCGTCGCCATGGTGGGGACCGGAGCCTCCGCGATCCAGATCGTGCCCTCCGTCCAGCCGAAGGTCGGGCACCTCACCCTCTTCCAGCGCACCCCGGCCTGGGTGCTGCCCCGCGTCGACCGCCCCATCAGCGGCGCCGAGCGGTGGCTGCACCGGCAGCTGCCCTTCACCGCCCGGGTGCGCCGCGGAGTGCTGTGGGGCATCCGGGAGTTGCAGGTGCAGGCGTTCACCAAGCACCCGGGCGAGCTCGGCTTCGTCGAGCAGCTCGCCAGACGCAACATGGCCCGCGCCATCAAGGACCCGGCGCTGCGCGCCAAGCTCACCCCCGACTACCGCATCGGCTGCAAGCGGATCCTGCTGTCCAGCGAGTACTACCCGGCCCTCGCCCAGCCCAACGTGGACGTCGTCGCCAGCGGGCTCAGCGAGGTCAGGGGCTCGACCGTCGTCGCGGCCGACGGCAGTACGGCCGACGTCGACGCGATCATCTTCGGCACGGGCTTCCACGTCACCGACATGCCCATCGCCGAGCGGGTCGTCGGCGCGGAGGGCCACACCCTCGCCGAGGTATGGAAGGGCGGCATGGAGGCCCTGCGCGGCGCCTGCGTGGCCGGCTTCCCCAACTGGATCTCGATCATCGGGCCCAACACCGGCCTGGGGAACTCGTCCATGGTCCTGATGATCGAGTCGCAGCTGAACTACCTGGCCGACTTCCTGCGCACCCTCGACGTCCTGGGCGGCCGCGCCGCCCTGGACGCCCGCCCGAGCGCCGTACGCGCCTGGAACCACCGGGTGCAGGAGCGGATGAAGCGCACGGTGTGGAACACCGGCGGCTGCACCAGCTGGTACCTGGACGCGAGCGGCCGCAACACCACCATCTGGCCCGGCACGACGAGCGAGTTCCGGCGCGCCACCCGGCACGTGGACCTCACCGAGTACGACGTGCTGCGCGTCCCCGCCGGCCGGCCCGCAAAGGTGGCGTCATGAGCCGCCTGACGCACGTCTCCTCCGGGCCGTACGCCCCGCCCGCCCCGGCCCGCGAACTGACCGCCGTCTCCTCCGACGGCGCCCGGCTGCACGTCGAGGTGCACGGGCCCGAGGGCGCACCGGCCGTCGTCCTGGCCCACGGCTGGACCTGCTCGACCGCGTTCTGGGCGGCCCAGATCCGCGACCTGGCCGCCGACCACCGGGTCATCGCCTACGACCAGCGCGGCCACGGACGCAGCCCCGCCCACCCGGCGTGCACCACCCACGCCCTCGCCGACGACCTGGAGGCCGTGCTCCGCGCGGCCCTGGCCCCGGGCGAGAGGGCCGTGATCGCCGGGCACTCCATGGGCGGCATGACGGTGCTGGCCGCCGGCGGCCGGGAGGCCTTCCGCGCCCACGCCGCCGCCGTCCTGCTGTGCAGCACGGGCAGTTCGCAGCTGGTCGCCGCCTCCACCCTGCTGCCGCTCGGGCCCGGGCGGCTGCGGACCTGGCTGACCCGGCGCGTCCTCGGCTCCCGGGCACCGCTCGGGCCGGTCACACCGCTCGCCCGGCGGATCCTCAAGTACGGCACGATGGGCCCGGGTTCGGCCCCGCACATGGTGGAGGCGTGCGCGCGGATCGTGCACGCCTGCCCCCGGAAGGTGCGCTACGCCTGGTCGCAGATGCTGGACACGCTCGATCTCGACCACGCCGTACGGGAGTTGGCGGTGCCGGCCGCGGTGGTCGTCGGGACCGCGGACCGGCTGACACCGCCGGTGCACGCCCGTGCGCTGGCCGCCGCGCTGCCGCACTGCGCCGCACTCACCGAACTGCCCGGCGTCGGGCACATGACGCCCGTCGAGGCGCCGGACCTGATCAGCTCGACGATACGGGAACTGGCCGGCACCTATGTGCGGGTGACCCTCGAGGAGGGGGCGGTATGAGCAAGCTGGAGGGACGGGTCGCCGTCGTCACCGGAGCGGCCCGGGGCGTGGGGGAGCTGCTGGCCCGCAAACTGTCCGCGCGCGGAGTGCGGGTGGCGCTGGTCGGGCTGGAACCGGACGAGCTGAAGCGGGTCTCCGAGCGGCTGCACAGCGACAGCGCCCACTGGCACGCCGACGTCACCGACCACGAGACGATGGCGCGGGTGGCCCGGGAGGTCAAGGACCGCTTCGGCCGGGTGGACATCGTCGTCGCCAACGCCGGGGTCGCCACGGGCGGTCCGTTCGCCGACTCCGACCCGCGGTCCTGGCAGCGGGTGATCGAGGTGAACCTCATCGGCTCGGCGGTCACGGCCCGCGCCTTCCTGCCGTCGCTGCTGGACAGCCGCGGCTACCTGCTCCAGATCGCCTCGCTCGCGGCCATCACGCCCACGCCGATGATGACCGCGTACTGCGCCTCCAAGTCCGGGGTGGAGGCGTACGCGCACAGCCTGCGCGCCGAAGTCGGGCACCGGGGCGTGAAGGTGGGCGTCGCCTACCTGTCGTGGACCGACACCGACATGGTGCGCGGGGCCGACCAGGACGACGTCATGCGGGAGTTGCGGCAGCGCCTGCCGTGGCCGGCGAACCGGACCTATCCGCTGGGACCCGCGGTGGACCGGATCGTCGCCGGGATCGAGCGGCGGTCCAGCCATGTGTACGGGCAGTGGTGGCTGCGCGGCATGCAGGGCGTCCGCGGCTGCCTGCCCGGGATCGTCGGGACCGTCGGGCAACGGGAGATGCGGCGGTTCGCGGACCGCCTCGACGGCCTGCGCACCGGGCTGGTCGGAGCGGGCGGCGCGGCCGATGAGCAGGAGCGCACTACGCACCGTGACTGATCGACATGCGCAGGGTGACCGCCCGTGTGAATCTGGTCGGGCCAGATCCCCTCACCCCCCACGGGAGTGAACCCACATGGGTATGAAGGACCAGTTCCAGGAAAAGTCCGAGCAGTGGCAGCAGCAGGCCAAGCAGAAGGCCGAGCAGGCCCGGGAGCGCCTCCAGGAGCGCGGCGAGCGCGGTGAGCGCGGCCGCCGGCGCGAGGAGGGCATGGACCCGATGCAGCCGGAGAGCGAGGACCGCCTCGACGACGAGCTCGACCAGGACTACCGGTAGTCCTGACGTCTGACGTCGTGTGCTTCAGCGCGAGGGGTGCCCCCGACCCGGGGCACCCCTTCCGCGTCCCGCTCAGGTCCGCGGCGGCAGCTTCGGCCGGGAGCGGTCCGGCACGTCGCTGTAAGTCGGCGGTGTCGCCGCCGGGTTGGTCTCCAGCAGCTCCAACGCCAGGTCCACCGCGTCGGCCAGCTGGGCGTGCCGGCCCTCCGCCCAGTCCAGCGGGGTGCGCAGCACCTCCACGTCGGGGGTGACGCCCTTGTTCTCCACGGACCAGCCGTAGGCGTCGAACCAGGCGGCGTTCATCGGCACCGTGATCACCGTGCCGTCGCCCAGCCGGTGCCGGCCCGTCATGCCGACCACACCGCCCCAGGTGCGCTGCCCCACCACCGGTCCGAGCCGCAGCAGCTTGAAAGCGGCGGTGATCATGTCGCCGTCGGAGGAGGTCGCCTCGTCCGCCAGCGCCACCACCGGGCCGCGCGGGGCGTTGGAGGCGTACGACACCGGCTGCGCGTTGCGCGTCAGGTCCCAGCCCAGGATCGTCCGGGTCAGCTTCTCGATGACCAGCTCGCTGATGTGCCCGCCCGCGTTGCCGCGCACGTCCACGATCAGCGCCGGGCGGGAGACCTCCATGCGCAGGTCGCGGTTGAACTGCGCCCAACCGGAGCCGCCCATGTCCGGGATGTGCAGGTAGCCGCACCGGCCGCCGCTCAACTCGCGCACCACGGCACGGCGTTTGGCCACCCAGTCCTGGTAGCGCAGCGGACGCTCGTCGACGAGCGGGACGACGGCGACCCGGCGGGGCGGGCCCTGGCCGCCGGCCTGGCGGAACGTCAGCTCCACCGTCGTACCGCCCGAACCGGCCAGCAGCGGGTACGGGCCCGCCACCGGGTCCACCGGGCGGCCGTCGACATGGGTGAGGACCGCGCCGTCGCGGATGCCGGTGCCGGCCAGCGGGGAGCGGGCCTTGGAGTCGGAGGAGTCGCCGGGCAGGATCCGGCGGACCGTCCAGCCCTCGTCCCGGTGCACGAAGTTGGCGCCGAGCAGGCCCTGCCAGCGCTGGTAGTGCGCCGGGCCCTCGTTGCGGCGGGCGGCGGCGACGTACGCGTGGGAGGTGCCGAGCTCGCCGAGGACCTCGCGCAGCAGGTCGGCGAACTCGTCGGGGGAGGCGACCCGTTCGACCAGCGGGCGGTACTGCGCCAGCACCCCGTCCCAGTCGATGCCGCACATGTCCGGCTCCCAGAAGTAGGCCCGGATCAGCCGCCCGGCCTCCTCGTACGCCTGGCGCCACTCGGCGGCCGGGTCGGCCTGGTGCAGGATGCGGCGCAGGTCGATCCAGGTGCTGGAGTCACTGTCGCCGGGCTCGGTGGCGGGCACCGCGCGCAGGTCGCCCTCGTCGAGCAGCACCAGCCGGGTGCCGTCGCCGCTGACCGAGAACCAGTCGAGGTGGCCGACCAGTTCGGACCTCTTCGCCTTGGTGAGGTTGAAGTGCTCCAGCGTCGGCCGCTCGCTCGGGTCGTCCGGGTTGGCGAAGGTCTCGCCCAGCGCGCCCGAGATCGGCCAGCGCAGCCAGACCAGTCCGCCGCCCGCGACCGGGTGCAGCCCCGAGTACTTGGAGGCCGCCACCGGGAACGGCGTCACCCGGTTCTCCAGCCCCTCCACCTCCACGGTCACCGTGCCGTGCTCGCCGGTCTCCTCCTCGTCCAGCGGGTCCAGACCCCCGGCGGCCGGGCGGCCCTCCGGGTTCAGCGCGAAGGGGGAGGGGGTGGCCGACGACAGCGGCACCAGGTACGGGCGGCAGCCCAGCGGGAAGGACAGGTCGCCGGTGTGCACGTCGTACACCGGGTCGAAGCCGCGCCACGACAGGAAGGCCAGGTAGCGGCCGTCGCGGGTGAAGACCGGGTTCTCGTCCTCGAAGCGGCCGCCGGTGACGTCGAGAACGAACCGGTCCGTGATCCTGGCGAGTTTGATCTGCCGCAGCGAGCGCCCGATGCCCGGGTGCGACCAGGCCAGCCACGCCCCGTCCGGGGAGAACGCCAGGTCCCGCACCGGCCCGTTGACCGACCGGATCAGCTCGGTGACCTCGCCGCCGGACTCCTCCCCGGTCTCGACGAGCAGCAGCCGCCCGTCGTGCGCCGCGACCGCCAGCCGCTCGCCCTCCGGGTCCGACACCAGCTCCAGCACCCGGCCGAGCCGTCCCGCGGCCAGCCGCCGGGGCGCCCGGTCACCGGTCGCCCGGGGCAGGGAGGCGATCTCGATCGCGTCCTCGCCCTCCGCGTCCGTCACGTACGCCACCTGCCCGCTCCCGCCCAGCATCTCCGGCATCCGCACCCGTACGCCCGGGGTGTCGGTGAGGGTGCGGGCCGGGCCGTCCCGGTGGGTGAGCCAGTACAGGCTGCCGCGCACCACCACCGCGCTGGCGCGCCCGGTCTCGTCCACCGCGATCCCGTCGATGTGCTGCGCCGCCGGCACCGGGTACGGCCGCCGTCCGGCGCGCGGCCCGCTCAGCCGGACGTCGAGCCGGCGCGGCACGCAGTCCGGGGCCAGGTCGTCGACGATCCACAGGTCGCCCGCGCACTGGTACACCACCCGCGCGCCGTCGCTGGCGGCGTGCCGGGCGTAGAAGGCGTCGTGGTCGGTGTGGCGGCGCAGGTCGGAGCCGTCGTACGCGCACGAGTAGAGGTTGCCCACGCCCTCGTGGTCGGAGAGGAAGGCGATCCGGCCGCCGACGAACATCGGGGAGTGCAGGTGGCCGCGCAGGCCGTCCATCAGCCGCTGCCCGTGCAGCCACAGCCGGCCCGTCGCCCCGCCCCGGTAGCGCTTCCAGGCGGCCGGCTCGTGCGGCGGTGTACCGGTCAGCAGCAGGGTCTTGCGGACGCCGTCCAGGTCGGCGACCTGGATGTCGGAGGCCGGACCCCAGGGGAGCCGGCGGCCGGGGTCGCCGTCCGGGGAGAGCTTGTAGGCCCAGGTGTAGTGCGAGAACGGCTCGCCGTGCGAGGCCACCGCCAGGATGTCGGCGTGCCCGTCGGCGTCGGGGGGCGTCCAGCCGCAGACCCGGGTGTCCGGGCTGCCCCAGTAGCTGAGCCGGCGGCCCGGACCGCCGTCCACCGGCAGCAGGTGGACCTCCGGCACCAGGCTGCGCCAGCTGGTGTACGCGAGGTGGCGGCCGTCGGGGGAGAAGCGGGGGTGGCCGGCCTTGGTGCGGTCGACGGTGAGCCGCCAGGCGCGGCCGGGTCCGTCCAGCGGGGCGAGCCAGAGGTCGTCCTCGGCCACGAAGCTCAGGAGATCGCCATGCAGGTGCGGGAGGCGCAGATAGCTCACCTCACCATGCTTTTCCGGGGGATGAAGCGGGGCAAGTCGTAACAGAGGGAGGGCGCGGCCGGGCCGTGACGCGCTACACGTACGAAACGGTTTCGTTTTCATAGGCGACTGCGCTACAGTCGCGTCGTACGAAACGGTCTCGTTCCCCTCAGGAGGCGGTGAGAGATGACCGAGGTCGCGGCGGCGCGCCGCAGCCGGATCACTCCCGAGCGCGAGGCCGAGCTGTACCAGGCCGTGCTCGACCTGCTCCGCGAGGTCGGCTACGACGCCCTCACCATGGACGCCGTGGCCGCCCGCACCCGGTCCAGCAAGGCCACCCTCTACCGCCAGTGGGGCGGCAAGGCCCAGCTGGTCGTGAAGGCCATACGGCACATCAAGCCCGGCGAGATCAGCGAGGTCGACACCGGGTCCCTGCGGGGCGACCTGCACGCCCTGATGGCGCGGGAGGACGACTGCACCATCGAGCGGAACTCCGCGCTGATGCGGGGCGTGGCGATGGCGATGCACCACGACCCGGAGCTGCGGCACGAGTTCCGGGAGCAGTTCATCGAACCCGAGATGGCGGAGTTCCGGCACGTCATCCAGCGCGCCGTCGACCGGGGCGAGGTCCGCCCGGACTGCCCGGCCCTGGAGTTCCTGCTGCACATGATGGTCGGCGGGTTCGCCACCCGGGCGCTGCTCGACGACGAGCCGCCGACCCAGGCCTTCCTCACCTCGTACATCGACGCCGTGGTCCTCCCCGCCCTCGGCGTGCCCCCCTCCTCCTGAGAGATCCCCCACCTCCTCCTGAGAAGTCCCCACTCTCCACCTGACGTCACCGCTCAGTCGTCGGGCTGATCACCCCTGCCCCGAAAACCACGACCTGACCGGGAGTACGCCCTCGTGGCCACATTCCTCTACCGACTCGGCCGGCTCTCATTCCGGCGGCGGCATCTCGTCGCCCTGATATGGGTCGCGCTGCTGACCCTCGCGGGGGTCGGCGCGGCCAGCGCCCCCACCCCGGGCGCCACCTCCTTCTCCATCCCCGGCACCGAGGCCCAGAAGGCCTTCGACCTGCTGGAGCAGCGCTTCCCCGGGATGAGCGCCGACGGCGCCACCGCCCGGGTCGTCTTCAAGGCGCCGAGTGGCGAGAAGATGACCGACCCCGGCAACAAGGCGACCGTGAAGACGACCGTCAGGGAGCTGTCCGACGGCTCCGAGGTCGCCTCCGTCACCGACCCCTACCAGGCCAGGGCCGTCAGCAAGGACGGCACGATCGCCTACGCCCAGGTGAAGTACAAGGTCTCCGGCATGGAGCTCCAGGACGCCGGCAAGGACGCCCTGAAGCAGGCGGCGCAGCAGGCGCGGGACGCCGGGCTGACCGTCGAGATCGGCGGTGACGCGCTCCAGGCGGTCCCGCACACCGGCACCAGCGAGGTCATCGGCATCGCGGTCGCCGCCGTGGTCCTCGTCATCACCTTCGGCTCGCTGCTGGCGGCCGGTCTGCCCCTGCTGACCGCGATCATCGGCGTCGGCATCGGCGTCGCGTCGATCACCGCCCTGGCGAGCACGCTCGACCTGGGCTCCACCACCTCCACCCTGGCCACGATGATCGGCCTCGCGGTGGGCATCGACTACGCCCTGTTCATCGTCTCCCGCTACCGCGCCGAACTGGCCGAGGGCCGCGACCGGGAGGAGGCGGTCGGCCGGGCCGTCGGCACCGCGGGCTCCGCGGTGGTCTTCGCGGGCCTGACCGTCGTCATCGCCCTGGTCGGCCTGTCCGTCGTCAACATCCCCATGCTCACCAAGATGGGCGTCGCGGCCGCCGGCACGGTCGCCGTCGCGGTGCTGATCGCCCTGACGATGATCCCCGCCCTGCTGGGCTACGCGGGCCGCCGGGTGCGTCCCGCGGGCGAGAGGAGCAGGCTGCTGGGCGGCGGCCGCACGCCGAGGAAGCCCGGCCGCCCGAACATGGGCACCCGCTGGGCGAGCTTCGTGGTACGCCGCCCGGTCGCGGTCCTGCTGCTCGCTGTCGTCGGCCTGGGCGCCGCGGCCGTACCTGCCGCCTCCCTGGAACTGGGCCTGCCGGACGACGGCTCGCAGCCGGTCTCCACGACCCAGCGCCGGGCCTACGACCTGCTCTCCGAGGGATTCGGGCCCGGGTTCAACGGCCCGCTGATGGTCGTCGTCGACGCCAAGGACAGCGACGACCCCCACGCGGCCTTCGGTGACGTCGCCGACGGCATCAAGGGCCTGAAGGATGTCGTCACGGTGACACCGCCCGCGCCCAACAAGGCCGGCGACACCGCGACGATCACCGTGATCCCCGGCTCCAAGCCGTCGTCGGTGGCCACCGAGAACCTGGTGCACGCCATCCGCGACCAGGGCGCTCAGGTCAAGGCCGACCAGGGCGCGACCGTCCTGGTCACCGGCGCGACCGCGATGAACATCGACGTCAGCCAGAAGCTCAACGACGCCCTGCTGCCGTACCTCGTCCTGGTGGTGGGCCTCGCCTTCCTCCTCCTGATCGTGGTGTTCCGCTCGATCCTCGTCCCGCTGAAGGCGGCGCTGGGCTTCCTGCTCTCCGTCATGGCGGCCCTCGGCGCG
This sequence comes from Streptomyces sp. NPDC052682, assembly GCF_040678435.1. NCBI lineage: Bacteria > Bacillati > Actinomycetota > Actinomycetes > Kitasatosporales > Streptomycetaceae > Streptomyces > Streptomyces sp. NPDC052682. Next base: position 373,247 of record NZ_JBFATS010000002.1, read on the forward strand.
GTGGTCGCGGTCTTCCAGTGGGGCTGGCTGGCCGGCCTGCTGGGCGTCGAGGAGACCGGACCGGTGATGTCGATGATGCCGATCTTCATGGTCGGCGTGGTCTTCGGCCTCGCCATGGACTACGAGGTGTTCCTCGTGACCCGCATGCGGGAGGCCTACGTACACGGCGAGAAGCCCGCCCAGGCCGTGGTGACCGGCTTCCGGCACGGCGCGCGGGTCGTCACGGCCGCGGCCGTCATCATGACGGCGGTCTTCGCCGGCTTCATCGGCTCCAGCGAGGCCATGGTCAAGACGATCGGCTTCGGCCTGGCGATCGCGGTCCTCTTCGACGCCTTCGTGGTCCGCATGGCCATCGTCCCCGCGGTCCTCGCCCTGCTCGGCAGGACGGCCTGGTGGCTGCCGAAGTGGCTCGACCGGGCCCTGCCCAACGTGGACGTCGAGGGCGAGGGGCTGCGCACGGAGGCCGACGCCCGCCGGGACGGCGACCTGGAACCGGCCCGCGTCTGACGCCGCCTGCCCGTCCCACCGGCCGGTGAGGGCTCACCCGGGGACCCGGGGGATCCCTCACCGGCTGTGCCGTACCTGGAGAGCAACCGCCTCCGCCGCGCGGTCACTTGACCGGATACGACGAGAAATCACGCTGTTGCGGTCTCGTAACCTGGGGTGCTTGACGACACACACCGTCACGGAATTGGCTTTCAGCCACCTGGGTCGCGATGCTGCTCCCTCGTCCGGAAGGCACCTCAAGTGAACGCGCGTATCACCCGTCGGTCCGCTGTGCGTCGTCGCAGCGCCATAGCCCTGGCCGTGTCCGTCTCCCTCCTCCCGCTCACCGCCTGCGGCGCCCTCGACAGCGTCGCGGGCAGCGACAGCTCCGCGACCCCGAAGAAGGGCGACGCCATCACGGTGGGACTGCTCCTGCCCGACAAGGACACGGCGCGCTTCGAGAAGTTCGACTACCCCCTCATCAAGGAGGAGGTCGCCGCCCTCACCAACCACAAGGGCAAGGTCGTCTACGCCAACGCCGAGGCGAGCGTGGCCCGGCAGAGCCGGCAGTTCCAGCAGATGATCGCCGACAAGGTCGACGTGGTGCTGGTCGACGCCCTGGACGCCAAGGCCATCGCCTCGGACGTGCGCAAGGCCAAGGACGCGGGCATCCCGGTCATCGCCTACGACCGGCTCGCCCAGGGCCCCATCGACGCGTACGTCTCCCACGACAACGAGCTCGTCGGCGAGGTGCAGGGCCGCTCCCTGGTGGACAAGCTCGGCGGCAAGGCGTCGACGGCCAAGGTCGTGGTGATGAACGGCGACCCCGCCGACCCCAACACGGGCCTGTTCAAGAAGGGCGCCCTGAGCGAACTCCAGGGCAAGGTCAACATCGTCAAGCAGTACGACACGACGAAGTGGGCGCCCGAGATCGCCAAGGCCAACATGACCAAGGCGATCCAGGCCGTCGGGCTGAACGACATCGCCGCCGTCTACTCGGCGAACGACGGCATGGCCGGTGCCGTCATCGAGGCGCTCAAGGAGGCCGGGGCCACCAGGATCCCGCCGGTGACCGGGCAGGACGCGAACCTGGACGCGGTGCAGCGGATCGTCGCCGGTCAGCAGTACATGACCGTGTACAAGTCGTTCCTGTTGGAGGCGACCAACGCCGCGAAGATCGCGGTCGCCAAGGTCCAGGGCCACGACATCGAGTTCGACGCGCTGGCCAACGACCGGGTCGACAGCCCCACCCAGAAGGACATCCCGGCCATGCTGGTGCCCGTGGTCGCCGTCACCAAGGACAACATCAAGGACACGGTCGTCAAGGACGGCGTCTACACGGTCGACCAGATCTGCACCGCGCAGTACAAGGCGGCCTGCGCGGCGATCGGCCTGCAGTAGCCGACGGCTCCTCGCGACGGACGCCCCCCCGGCCCGCCCTAGCGGCGGGCTGTGAGGAACGCCTGGGGGGTCGACTCCCCGTACGCGTCGGCCGGGGCGCGCACCGTGCGGGACAGGAGCGTGAACCCGGCCGCCTCGAGCAGCTCCGCGACTTGGCCGGGCCGTCTGCGCAGGAAGTCCAACGCCACCGGGTGGCCGAACGGCCGGTCGTGGCGCCGTGGCTCGTCGCCGGCCTGGAAGGCGACGAGCAGATGGCCGCCCGGGGCCAGCACCCGGCGGAACTCGGTGAACAGGGCGGGCAGCCGGTCCACCGGGGTGTGGATGGTGGAGTACCAGGCGACCACGCCCGCCAGCGCGCCGTCGGCCAGGCCCAGCTCCAGCATCGAGCCCTGGACGAACCGCAGGTCCGGGTTCTCGCGCCGGGCGACGGCGAGCATCGACTCCGACACATCGAGGCCGAAGACGGACAGCCCGAGGGAGGCCAGGTAGGCCGTCACCCGGCCCGGTCCGCAGCCCAGGTCGGCCACCTTCCCGCCCGGTCCCACCAGCGCGGCGAAGCCGTCCAGCAGGGCCCGGTCCAGCGGGCTCGCCGCGATCACGCCCCGGAACAGCTCGGCGTAGTCGTCGGCGATGGCGTCGTAGAAGGTGCGGGTGGCGGTCAGGAAGTCGGAGTCGGTCATGGGCGGGCACGGTACCCGGGGGCACTGACAACCGGGTCCGACGGTCGAGCCGGCCGTGGAAAGGGCAGGAGCCCCGTCACCGGGCGGTGCGGGGCTCCTTGGGCACTGCTATCGATCAGACAGGAGTGACGTTCTCCGCCTGCGGACCCTTCGGGCCCTGCGTGACGTCGAAGGACACCTGCTGGTTCTCCTCGAGGGACCGGAAGCCGGTCGCGTTGATCGCGGAGTAGTGGACGAAGACGTCGGGGCCGCCGCCCTCCTGGGCGATGAATCCGAAGCCCTTTTCGGCGTTGAACCACTTAACGGTTCCGGTAGCCATAAGCCCTCCTTGGGCTCAAAAGGGTTGCCCTGCTCCAGAACCAGCAAGTGTGAAGATGTGAGTTCTGCACAACTGCATATGTCTGAGAACGACGAGAGCCCGCGGTCACATGCTCCGCAGGCTCTGTACTGCAAGGGAAACCAAACTGCAACTTGCGAATGAGCCTAGCACGGAGGCGGCGGAAAGCAACAGAGGTCAAGATCACGCCACCCGAAGGTTTGAACCTCGCTGGTCCGGATGGCGGAGCGGCGCCTCGGGCGGGGGAGCGGCGGGCCGGACGGCGGGCCGGACAACGGGGCGTCGGGCGGCGGGGCGTCGGGCGGCGGGGCGTCGGGCGGCGGGGCGTCGGGGCGTCGGGCGCGGCCGAGGGGCCGCGGTCCGGGCCGTCCCGCCCGAGGGCTAGCCTCACGATGTGGAGAATCCTCGCACCCGGCCGCGTGTCGGCCACATTCAGTTCCTGAACTGCCTGCCCCTGTACTGGGGGCTCGCGAGAACGGGCACGCTCCTCGACTTCGAGCTCACCAAGGACACCCCGGAGAAGCTCAGCGAGAAGCTGGTGCAGGGCGAGCTCGACATAGGGCCGATCACCCTGGTCGAGTTCCTCAAGCACGCCGACCAGCTCGTCGCCTTCCCCGACATCGCGGTCGGCTGCGACGGCCCGGTGATGTCGTGCGTGATCGTCTCGCAGACCCCGCTGGACCGCCTCGACGGCGCCCGCGTCGCCCTCGGCTCGACCTCGCGCACCTCCGTCCGCCTCGCCCAGCTGCTGCTGTCCGAGCGCTACGGCGTCCAGCCCGACTACTACACCTGCCCGCCCGACCTCGGGCTGATGATGCGGGAGGCCGAGGCCGCCGTCCTGATCGGCGACGCTGCCCTGCGCGCCAACATGCTCGACGGCCCGCGCTACGGCCTGGACGTGCACGACCTCGGCCGGCTGTGGAAGGAGTGGACGGGCCTGCCGTTCGTCTTCGCGGTCTGGGCGGTACGCCGCGACTACCTGGAGCGCGAGCCGTTGATCACCCGCAAGGTGCACGAGGCCTTCCTCGCCTCCCGCAACCTCTCCCTGGAGGAGGTCGGCAAGGTCGCCGAGCAGGCGGCCCGCTGGGAGGCCTTCGACGAGCAGACCCTCGCGCAGTACTTCACCACCCTCGACTTCCGCTTCGGCGCTCCGCAGCTTAGGGCGGTGGCGGAGTTCGCGCGCCGGGTGGGCCCGACGACCGGTTTCCCGGCCGACGTGAAGGTCGATCTGCTCGAGCCCTGAGCAAGCGCCGGGCGGCGCACTACTCTGCTGGCAGCAGGCGGTACGGGGGAGGGGTGACGCCATGCGGCCGCTGGACGCCGACGAGCCCACGGTCGTGGGGCCCTACCGGCTGCTCGGCCGGCTGGGCTCGGGCGGCATGGGCCGGGTCTACCTGGGACGCAGCGCCGGGGGCCGTACGGTCGCCGTGAAGATCGTGCACCCGCACCTCGCGCTCGACGAGGAGTTCCGGGCCCGGTTCCGGCGCGAGGTGGCGGCCGCGCGCCGCGTCGGCGGCGCCTGGACGGCCCCCGTTCTCGACGCGGACCCCGAGGCGCGCGTGCCGTGGGTCGCCACGGCCTACGCGGCCGGCCCCTCTCTCGCCTCGGCGGTCGCGGACGAGGGCCCCCTGCCCGCCGCCACCGTACGAGCACTGGGGGCCGGCCTCGCCGAGGCGCTGGCGGCGGTCCACGACCTGGGGCTCGTCCACCGGGACGTGAAACCGTCCAACGTCCTGCTCACCCTGGACGGCCCCCTGCTCATCGACTTCGGCATCGCCCGGGCCACCGACGGCACGGCCTCCCTCACCTCCACCGGCGTCTCGGTCGGCTCGCCCGGCTACATGTCGCCCGAGCAGATCCTCGGCAAGGGCGTCACGGGCGCGGCCGACGTGTTCTCCCTCGGCGCGGTCCTGACCTTCGCGGCGACCGGGCAGCCGCCGTTCCCCGGGGACTCCTCGGCGGCCCTGCTGTACAAGGTCGTACACGAGGCCCCCGACCTCGGTCCGCTCGACGGTGAGCTGCGGGAACTGGCGGAGGCCTGCTTGGCCAAGGACCCGGCCGCCCGCCCGGCCCCCACCGAGGTGGCCCGGCGCCTGGCCCCCGAGGGCGCGGCCCGGCTGGTGGCGGGCGGCTGGCTCCCGGGCGCCCTCGTGGAGCAGGTCAGCCGCCGCGCGGTGCAGGTGCTGAACCTGGAGGCGGGCCAGGACGGGACCGCGGAGGCGGTGTCGGGACCGGTGGGATTCAGCAGCGTGTCGGTGGGGGAGGGGGCCGCGGAGGCGGGTCCTGCGCCGGCAGATGGGTCGGATACCGGGAGACCACCGCGGGCCGGGCGGACCGGCCCGGCTGGTGGGGCGGCGGCGCGGGTGCCGGGGGGCGGGCGGACCGGCTCGACCGATGAGGCCGGGGCGGGGGTGCCGGGGGCCGGGGAGCGTGGTGAGGCGCGCGCCGGCGGAACGCCGAGTGGCGGGGCCACGGGGGCCGCGGCGGCGCGGGTACCGAGTGGGGGCGGCTTCGGGCCTCCGCCGGTGCCGCCGGCGCCCGCGGTGGCGGCGTACCCCGCCCCGCCGGAGGAGACCCGGGCACCGGCGACGCCCGCACGGGACAGCCACGTACAGAACGCCCCCGCAGGGGATGCCCGTGAACGGGACGCCCACGCAGGGGAGGCCCCCGGTCGGGACGCCCCGGGTCGGGACGCCCACGCAGGGGAGGCCCCCGGTCGGGACGCCCCGTCCCGGGACGCTCACGTACAGGACGCCTCCGCACGGGACGCCTCACACATCCGCACGGGACACATCCGCACCGGACGCCTCCTCACGAGACGCCTCCCCGCGGGACACGGCCGTCTCCCCCGGACGCCGCCCCGGCAAGGTCACCGTCAGTGTGTCGGCCACGTCCGCCCAGGAGGGCGGGGGGCGGGTGCGGAGGCTGAGCTGTTCGGTGGCCCTGGCGGTCGCGGGGGCGATGGCGGCCGTGACGATCGGGTCGGTGTTCGTCTTCCACCTGCTGCCGGACTGGCAGCGCGACGACGACGACAGCAGCGGCGCAGGCGCCGGCCCTCCCTCCGTGAGTGCCAGTTCCACCGCGGCCGACAGCGCCCCGCCCACCGCCGTCCCCGCCCGCTACCTCGGCACCTGGGAGGGCGAGGGCAGCGCCCTGGACGGCAAGCTGCCCCTGGGCACCTTCCGTCTCACCGTCCAGCGGGCCGAGGCCGGCCAGGAGCTGGGCCGGCTCCGCCAGACCGACCAGCTCGGCGGCGTCTGCGTCGACGTACTGACCCTGAAGCAGGTGACGGACAAGCAGCTGGTGGCGACGTCCGTCGGTGCCAAGGGCAACCACGGCGGGTGCAACCCGGCCCGGACCACGGTCCGCCTCACGCCGGTCGGCGACGACCTGCGCTACCAGTCGGACAGCGCGGAGTCGGGACGGCCTCAGGCACGGTTGTCGAAGGTCAAGTAGCTTCCTGCCCCGGCACCGGCTCACCCCGGGATGACGACCGTCCGCAGCTCCCCGTCCCCGAGGTGCAGCATGCCCTTGCCGGGGGCGACCTGCCCGCCCACCATGCTGCGGGACAGGCGCACACCGATCAGGTCGCCGCTGGAGGACTCCTGCGGGGAGAGCAGGATGCCGCGGCGGGCCTTCTTGGCGTCGACCTGCCAGCCGGAGAAGCCGCTGCACACGTCCTCCTCGTCACCGGCGATGACCAGGGCGAGACCGCGTTCCGCGCCGCGGGAGACGAGCTTCTTCAGCTGGCTCTCGGCATCGCAGTCCTCCAGGATCTCGCCGTCGTCGACGAGCACGGCGATCGGCTCCTCCACAGATGCCTGGTCGATGAGCTCCTCGAAGTCGTCCTCGTCGATGTCGTCACCGGTGAACACCTTCAGGACCCCCTCTGTGCCGTCGAGTTGGCGCAGCGGGGACTGGCGGGGAGCGGCGACGACCAGACGGGTGCCCTGGGCCAGGAACGACTGGGCGAAGTTCATCAGCACCGTGGAGCGGCCCGACTTGGCCGGGCCCGCGATGACGAACGCCGGTACGCCCTGGGCGAGATCGGGCCCGAAGCCGACGATCTCGTCGCCGCCGATGCCGGCCAGCGCCCACAGCCGGGACCGGGACGCCTCCGGGTCGCGCAGCTCCCAGGCCTCCGCGAAGGAGATCCGGCTGGGCAGGCTGTCGACCCGGAACGGGCGCCGGTGCCGGGGCACTTCGGCATCCCGGGCGGCGGCCGCCTCACCGATCGCGGCCAGCGCCGCCGCCTGCCCCTGACCGGTGGTGTCCGCGGCGAGCAGCGCGAACTGCGTCTCCGTACCGGACTCATTGCGGAACGCGCGGCCCGGCGGGATCTCCTCGGGCACCTTGCGGGCCGGGATGCCGAGCGCGGAGAAGTCGCTGCGGTCGGCCAGCCGCAGACCGTACTTGTCCTCCGTCAGCGTCGCGATACGGCCGACGAGCAGCGTACGGTCGCCGGTCAGGACCAGGTGGATGCCGACGCTGGCGCCCTCGCGCATCATCGTCTGCAACTCGTCGGTCAGCGTGCCGTGGTCGATCTCGCCGAGGGTGGGCACCCAGCCCTCCCAGCGGTCCAGCATCACGACGATGTGCGGCAGCCGCTCCTCCTCGGCGACCGCGGCCCGCTGCTCCCCGATGTCCGCGAAGCCCTTGTCCGCCAGCAGGTCCTGGCGGCGGCCCATCTCGCCCTTGAGGCGGTTGACGAGCCGGACCACCCGCTCGGTCTGGTTCCGGCCGACGACCGCGCCGCAGTGCGGCAGCCGGGTCAGGGCGTTGAGCGCGCCGTTGCCGCAGTCGATGCCGTACAGGTGCACGTCGGCGACGGAGTGCGTACGGGCGATCGAGCCCGCCAGGGTGCGCAGCACCTGGGAGCGGCCGCTGCGGGGCGCGCCGCCGATCATCAGGTGGCCGAAGGTGGAGAAGTCGACCACGACCGGGCGGCGGGACTGCAGCGCGGGCAGGTCCTCGACGCCGTACGGGGCCGGCGGCAGCTTGCCGGGGGCGGGTGCGGTGGCCGGGACCTCGATGTCGTCGAGCAGCAGCGTCTCGTCGAGGGCAGGCAGCCACGGGCTGTGCTGGGCGGGGATGCCGAGCGACCGGTTGGCGTCCCGGATGGCGTCGACCAGGACCTTCAGGTCGGTGATCTCGTCGTCCTCGCGCGTCTCGGCCTTCGGCTTGACCAGCGCGGCCCGGCCGAGGTCCTCCCAGGCCAGCGGCCCGACCCAGGGCGCGAGCGCGGCCGGGTCCGCGGCGCCCGGCCGCCTGCCCCCCACCCGCCCCGACTGGAACGGCACCAGCGACGCGTGGCCCAGCCGGGCGTACGCGCGGCCAGGCGTGCTCTTGGAGATGTGCCCGGCCTCCGGCGAGTCGATGACGTCCGTCGACTCGCCGCTGTCCGTCACACGCAGCGCGATACGGAGGTTGGTGTTGGCGCGGATCTCGGGCGAGACGACACCGCTGGGCCGCTGCGTGGCGAGCAGCAGATGAATGCCGAGGGACCGCCCTCGCTGGGCGATGTTGACCAGGCCCGTGACGAAGTCCGGCAGGTCACGCACCATCGAGGCGAACTCGTCGATGACGATGAGCAGCCGGGGCAGCGGCCGGTACGACGGATCCCGGCGCACCAGGTCCTGGTAGTCCTCGATGTCCTTGGCGTCGGCCGCGGCCAGGATGTGCTCGCGCCGGTGCAGCTCGGCCCCGAGCGACTCCAGGGCGCGTTCGACGAGATGGGCGTCCAGGTCGGTCACCATGCCGACGGTGTGCGGCAGATGGACACAGTCCTTGAAGGCCGCGCCACCCTTGTAGTCGACCAGCACGAACGTCATGTTCTCGGGCGTGTTCGCCACTGCCAGCGCCGCCACGATGGTCTGCAGCAGCTCCGACTTGCCGGAACCGGTCGTACCGGCGATGAGGCCGTGCGGGCCGTCCTTGCGGATGTCGATGCCGAAGGGACCGTCGTACGACTCACCGATGACGGCGAGCGTCGACTGCCCGCCCATCCGCCAGCGCGCCGCGATCGCGTCGGGCGTCGGCGGCTCCAGCTGGAGCACGTCGAGCAGCCGGCTCGAGCCGGGCAGCGCCGAGTCCTCGGTCTCGCCGCTGATGTCCCGCAGCGGCGACAGTGCCCGGGCCAGCCGCAGACACCAGGCGGGGGAGACGAAGTCGGGCCGTACGTCCTTCAGCCGCTCGGCGCCGGCCTCCTCCACACGGAGCCTGAGCCGGTCGGGTTCGTCGGTACGGGCGGGCTCGGTGGCGGTGGTGTGCCACGCCTGGAAGGACGGGAACCCGCCGGCGACCTGCAGGGGCTGCTCCTGCTGGGCGAGTTCGTACTCCTGGGCCTTGGGCTCCGCGACGACGAACGCCTGGCACTCGCCCGGCAGGAACCGCTCCTCGGCGTCGAGGCAGAGGGCGAACATCGACACCGACGGCCCTTCGCGCAGCAGCCGCACCACACCCGGCAGCGACCGCAGCCGCCGCGACCCGTCCCACACCACGACGATGTCCGGATCGCTGAACGTGACGCCCTGGGCTTTGTTCTCCTCGGCGGCCTTCTTGCGCGCGTCGAGGATCTGCGTCAGCTCACCGATCCGGGCACCGACGGTCTCGGCGTCGGTGCCGATGAGCACGTTGACATCCTGGCCCCCGCTCGGCCGGGCGTGCGGCAGCCACCGCACCCAGTCCCAGGCCTCCTGGGCGCTGTTCTCGCTCAGTACGTAGAACTGCACGTCCATGGGGCTGTGCAGCGCGGCGGTCTGCGCCACGGCCCACCGCCCGAGCGCGCGGGCGGAGTCCCCGGGCCCGGCCATGCCGATGACGCCCAGGTGCCGCAGTGACAACGCGACGGGCGCGTCCTCGATCTTCCACGTCACTTCGCGCCGGTGGTCGTCCTGCTCGGGATCGTCGAGGACGACCTCGGAGGGCAACCGCCCGGTGCCGACCCGGATCAGCAGATGGTCCCGGTCGGTTCGCCGCCGCTCCCACAGCCGGGTCCGCGGCCCGGTGCCGAGGGAGAGCACCGTGGCCGGATCCGGAATGGCCTGCCGTCGGTCGTTCCGCTCGGCGACCAGCGCGTCCTGCGCGTCCTTCTCGATCCGCTCCTTCTGCTCCTTGTACTCCTGGACCTGTTTGGCATGGGACTTGCGCCCGTGCTTCTTGTCGTTGAAGTAGTTGGCGAACAGCAGGATGGGGCTCAGGCCCGCCATGATCAGGTAGTACCAGCGCTGGAAGATCAGCACCGATACGACGGCCCCGACGAGCGGCGTCAGTGCCATCAGCCAGGGCAACGGCCGGGGTTCGTACTCCCGGGGCGGCGCCGGCAGCCGGAACCTGGTCTGCCGCTCGGGCGGCCGCAGCCGCGGGGGCCGGTTGTAGTCGAGCCCTATGCCGTCGTCGGACCACTTGAGAGCGGCGTTCGGGGGCGTGTAACGGGCCAGCTCCAGCAACGAGTTGCCGACGGCGATCTGCCCGCCGAGGGGCCAGTCGTAGGTGGTGCCGCCCTTCTTGTCACCGCTTCTCTTCTCGCTGCCCTGTCTGCCCTTCTTCTTCCCGGCCTTCTTCTGCTGGTCCTTGGTCTCCCCCTCGGCCTCGCCCTGGACCTCTTCGATGGGCTTGCCGTCGAGAGTGACGCTGTCCTTGTCCCCGTGGACGGCGACCTGGCAGGTCCCGTCGGTGGCCACGGAGAGGGTGAGGGCGCGGGAATCGACCTCGGGATCGTCGACACGGACGTAGTTCGCGGGCCCGCTGCCGATGTCGTACCGCCCGACCCCCAGCCGGTGCACGAACCCGGCGGCCGGCCCGCCGACGACCCGCAGCTCGACCAGGCCGGTCGGCTCACCCGGCAAACAGCCGGACGGATCCTGGAGACTGACGACGGCGCCCTCGCGCAGCGGGGATCCCACGACGGTGGCGGCGGGGTCGACGGCGTACCCGTCGACGTAGATGAGGGGGCTGTTGTCGGTCGGCGTGTGATGCCCCCCGATGGGAATCACCTGGGCCCCGCTGTTCCCGACCTGCTTGGCCAGTTCCTGCGCGATGTCCCCCACGGTGGACTCAGGATCGGCATCGAGCACGACGTCGGCGGAGCCACCGCCGAACGGGTCGACGACGGTCAGAGTCAGGCGCACGCTTGTCCTCCCCAGGCCCCTGTGGCCGCTTTCCCTGCGCGGATCTGCTTCCGCAACGCGGGTCACAGTCGAAGCGACGATATCTGCTTGGCGTGCGGCCCGGTATCGCACGGTCGGCGACCTGCCGATGAGCTTCCCGATGGCAACGGCGTGCGCACGAGCTCCCGACGCCTTGTTCACAAAGCCGGTATGTGACACCCCAGTTCACCCCCGTAAGCTGCTGCCTCGTATGGACAGGGAGCCACGGGGGTTGGCCCTGCGGCGTGTTGAGAGGGAGCGGCTTCATGGCCAAGGACCTTGACATCACATATCAGGACATGCGGGATGCGGCCAAGCATGTCGTGAAGGAGAAGGAGAAGCTCCAGGAGAAGCTGGAGGCGCTCCGCAAGTACATCAACAACCTGGTGAACTCCGGCTACGTGACGAAGAGTTCGTCGAAGGCGTTCGACGAGAACTTCGACGAGTTCGTACGGGGCACGAAGGACACGCTGGACGGTCTGGACGGCATGGGGGACTACCTGACCATGGCGGCGGACAAGTTCGAGCAGATCGACGAGGAGCTGGCCAAGCAGGCTCGGAGCAAGTAAGCCTCGGCGGCTGTGCAGGGGGACGGCGCGGCATCTGCGGGCAGGTGCCGCGCCGCACCCACGGCCGGCGGGCGTCCCGTGACCGCGGTTGCCTTGGGCGTTCCCGCGGTGGGGCCACCTCGTTCTATGCATCCCCCGCCAATCCCGTCTCCGGCATTGCGTCTGTCCGGTACTGGCCTCCGGGCAACCACGACCGCCAAAGCAGATGAGCATGCACATGGAACCCTGCACGGCCGACCCACATACCTTCGTTGGGCGAGTGCGTGCATAGCGCCGACGGTTCGATCGGTGAGCCGCTACGTCAACGGCAAGGCCGACGAGACGCCGCCCTGTGGGGTGACGTACCGGGGTCGTCGGATGGCAGCTCGTACCCGTTGAAGGTGACCTGGACGTGGGAGAGCACTTGGCGACGAACAGGAGGCATTGGCAGCGACCTGCCCCGTGCGTGAGATCCAAGCCGTTCACCGGTAAGGGTGGCTTGGGCGTATGAGGGGCGAGCGGTGTGTCCTCGGGAGAGGTAACGACTGGTGGCTAGATAGGCCGATCATGCTGGTTGCAAGGGATCCGACCGCCGCTTCCGCGTGGGGAATCGTGGGGCGTTCTGGGTTGTCGGATCGTGCACAGCATTGCTACGTAGAAGGGCCGCTTGCAGGCAACGCTGACTGCAGCGCTCTAGGCGGGTAGCATATTGCCCCGCTATGTGGATTCGACATGGCGTATCCACAGACTCCTCGCGAAATCATCCACAGCATCTGCATAGACAGCCATGCGGCCAGGATCGTTCCATACCATGTAAAAGCAAATATCAACGCCGGCCTCGTCAACCCGCCAGCCATATCGGACGGTAGCCTGGAGCAGGTCATCGACGGTCGACCAGTAGCGAGTTGACCGCAACCCCTGGCCCAAGTGTTCGGTGACGAACGGGTCTACTTCCACAGGGCCCAGCAAACTTGGTGCGTCAGCCTGCACGATCTGCCGCAAGGTAGAGTCCCGCTCCCCAACAATATCTGCCATGAAAATGAAGGATGGGACGGGGGCTTGGTCGGGATCAGGGATAAACAGGAACGCCTGATCCGCAGGTGTTAGCTCAGGAAATCTGGCGACAAATGAAGCAAGTTGTTGCCGAAGTGCCTTGACTCTACGCCGCTTGGGCCTCTCTTCGTGCGCATGCAATACGGAAAGAGCGCAAAGTTCGGCCCACTCTTCGCGCTCCTCATTGCTGCCCCAATGCATGAGTGTTGGAAACCACTGGAGAGTCTCTGAATCTGTGTCAACAAGCTTCATGGGTGGCTCCATCGAAAAGTCGTCATGACGGCATCGAAAAGGTCGACGAGAATGTCCGCCATTTCGCTGTCTGGCTGTCCGTCTGCGATGGTGCTGAAGGAAATAGCTACCCATTTCTCTGGGATGGAATTCGGGATCTGGAGAATGTACTCGACCCGCCGTGAAGGGAAATCGACTTCTCTGTTGGGATCTGCTTCACCCACACCGTCCATCCGGAACCCCACTGCGCCATCAATCATGACTTCGTCACTGTGCGAGGCTTGCGGACGTAGAGACCTTAGATTTGGACCAGAGCCCAATCCAGCTGTCGGCACAGCGAGGGGCTCGGAGACGATAAACGAGGCTGCAAGAGCCATGCCATCAATGCGCTCAACTGGCAGATACAGGTCCATGGCATGCGCTTCGCGGGCTTGCCGAGCGACCCTCTTGAGCCGTTTGACGAGCTCCAAGCGCGCTTTGATGAGGTCATCCCGAGGGACTCCCGCTGGCAACTCGTCCAGGGAGCCATCCACGATGCGCTTGATCACTTCACTCGTTCCCTCCCGCAGCGGGATTCGATTCCAGCCAGGTGGTGGCACGAGCGTGTAACCGGTAGGGGGTGCGGCTTCGGATTCACCGGTTTGGGACACGTGAGATCCTTTCCCATATTACGGAGCCAAGCACCAGTAGTGGCGTAACGAACGCCCCGAAAACCCCCACCCAGTAACTGGTGACGATCGAGGGAAGTACCAGTGTGAAGGACATGACCATTGAGTGTGTCAGGCCAGCGGGGCGGTGCCCAGTCCGCGGATGCTGGGCGAAAATGACGAGTAGGCACACGATGGCAGCTGAGACAACGCCGCGCTGGAGCCACACCCATGCGGGACCTAGTTCCCGAGGGATTAGGAAGGCGCCACCGGCATAGACGAAGAGGTAAGCAAGCGGCACGATAATGCACAGCCGAGCAAGTGCCACGACCCCGCCGCCTAGCCGTTCGATCAGCGAACCGGACATTTTCCCGTGCGGTGTCACGCGATCGTCAACTCCATTTCCGGACATCTACCACGAAGAGCCGATAGGTGCTTTCCATGTATTTTCTTTCCAGTCATTATAGCCGTCGCTTGACCACTTATCTGGGATGACTCCGCCCGTTGTCTCGGAGGCAGCACTCCAGGCATCGCTCTGACCGAATATCTTGTCCGTAGCGTCGGCTCCGGCTCCAGCATAAATGGAAGCCAGCGCAATACCATATCCCGCTCGAGCTTTGGCGGTATTCCCAACAGTCGCCTCAGGGAAGGCGGCATTGTTTTTGGAAAACTGAGCTGCATGAGCTGCAAGCTCATCGTCACCGAGGTGGGCCCAACGAGATGCGGGACTAACCTCGGGAAGTTCCTTCGTCACACGCCCAGCCTCACCTGAGATTTTCTTACGAGTGTAGGTGAGGAGATCCTTATAGAACTTCTTCGCGCCTTCGTCGGCCGTGTTCGCGATGGCTCTTTGAAGCGAATTCATCATCGACCTGTGAGCGGCCAGTCCAGCCCTGGCACGGGAGGTACGGACGGTGATAGCTGCCGCTTTCGTCGCGGTGTTGGCCCCCTTCAGCATCGTTAGGCCGGCTCGTCCGGCGCCCATGGTGAGGAGGCCAATTGAATCCATGGCTACTTCCATCCAACTTGCTTCGCCCGCTGCTGCCAGGAGCGATCTCGCGCCAAGGATGATGGCGCCAAGTGTGATGGCCAAGACGTTCAATCCCGGAATGAATAGCGCAATGACACCGATGATCGTTGCTGCCCAGCCCAAGGCGTCCAGCACGATTTTGATCGTGTCAATGTTGTCATGAATCCATCCCTTGAAGTCGTCCCACCAGCTGTCTTCAATGGCATCATCCAACTGGTCGCGGATCTTGTCGGCGTGATGGCGAGCCCGTTCATCACGTTCGCCTCTGATGCGATCCAACTGATCTCGAAATTCACGTAGCGGATCGCCCGCCGTGCCGCCTGCCGAGGGCTGAGACGTGGTACCGTCTCCAGGCGCTTTCTTGGCCTTCTCTGCCTCAAGGTTCTCCTGTTCCCTCTTTGCGTTGGACAGTACCCTATCGGCTCGGGTTTGGAAGTCCTCCAGATCATTCGCCCAATTGGTCAGGTGTCCGTGGACTCGCTCGTATCGATCTGCTACCTGTCCTAGGCGCTTTTCGAGCTGGCCGGATTCTTCCTTGAGCTTGGCAGCGTATTTTCCCTTGAGTTCGTTGTCGTTACCGATTCCCCGTAGCATTCGCGCCTGGTCGCGAAGTGAAGCGGCTACGGACTTCATGTGGCGTACTTCGCGGCGAATTTCCTCAGGGTCGCCTGGTACGGGATCGGAGTCGGCGAGCGGATGCCAGTCACGCGGGCGAGGCTTGGAAGACCCTGTCACTTCTTCTTCCTGGCCTTTCGGAGCTCATCGGCCAGCTGCTTATCTGCGCCGGTAAATGCATCGATTGTGGACTTCACGAGTCCACCGACGCTTTCCAAGTTCTTGAGCAACGCACTGCGATGATCGTCCCAGTTGTCGACGAACTCGCCCATGGCGTCCGATATTTCCCCACTACCCCAATAGGGGTGCATGCTATCTTTTCGGTGGCTGAGGTTCTTGAGCTCTTTATGAATGCTCTTCAACCGGGATTCTGACTTTACAAGTAGATCGACGTTGACTACGAGGTCGGAGTCGCCTGCCATGACGTTGTTTAACTCTCCCGCACTAGGGTCTCATCGGTCTGTGGTCACCCCGTCATCGATTAATGGCCTGTACCTCTTGCACGGCAACGTCCTGGTCGTTGCCGAATGCGCCGTTGGGTAGTTTGCCTGCGGCGCCACCTGTGCCTGCCCATGTGATCTCCCAAGTGATCGTGGCCTGCAGTTTGAAGGTGTCGCCGCCGGACGAGCGCAGGTACTGGATGCCGCAGGGCGGGATCAGTTGGGCCTTGCCTTTGACGTAAGGCTCGCCAATTGAACCATCGTCGTTGATCGTGCATTCCCCTGAGGCTGGGTAGGTCCGGGCGTCCTTAGTGCCTGGTTCCAGCTTGAGCGAGATCGGCTTGGCGGTGGTGGTGGCTTGGATGTTAAGGCCGCCCGCGTTAAGCGCCGCTGTCACCGATACTTCCTTGAACTTAGCTTTGTCCAGCCAGGCCCAGGTCGGAAGGTTGACCTTGGTGGTGGCTTCCGGGGCGAGTGTTACCTCGGTGGTGGGCAACTGGATGCGGTTGTAGGCGAGTTCGGCGAGCAGTTGAGGTGTGAGCGCGTTGTCGACAGGCGGTGTGTCGCCGTCCTCCACCCAGAAGGGTTGTTTGTCGCACGCTTGTGCTTCCGGATCCATCCAGCGGTTCTCGTCGCGGACGGCCACCCACCAACTTCCTTCGTCCTTCTTGTCGAGGTTGTAGTTTTTGTAGTCGCCATCTTTGTATGTGTCGCGGAACTCGCCGACGGAGGCCTTGGCGTAACTGTGCTGCCCGGGCATGTTGACCGTCTCGTTGTACATGTCTTCTACGTAGTTGGCGAATTCTTCAGCGCTACGAGGCTCGTACCAACAGGCCGGCGGCGCCCAGTTGCCCACTGGGCGAAGGCTGCCCGTGCCGCCACCCTTCCTGCCAGAGGTGGAACCGCGGAAGGTGACCTTGGAGACGATGCTGGTGCCGTTCTGGCCGCCGCTTGCTTCCGTCTTCTGACCGTTCGACTTCCCAGGTGTGCCCCATCCGGCAAACGCGGTGCCCGGAATCAGAGTAAGTACGCTCCCAGTCACCCCCGCGATGAGCCACCGCCGCGGAATTCTCACTGAAGGCACGTCTTGTTCCCCCGATCCGACTCCAGCTTCGTCGTCTGCCAGACTCCCTCGCTGTTCTTTTCCAGGCGCGTGCTATACAGCACGTACGAATCGTCGGTCACTGGAGTCTTGTCGACCTTGTTGGTCTTTCTGTCCTTATTGAACGCCTTGCTTTCGTCGGCGCAGTACGAGACGCCCGCCGACTTGCTATCAAAGACCCTGATGTTGGGCGCGTAGTAGCGGACCGACCCATAGAAGGTGAGTCCGGCATCCACAATTTCTTTGACCCAGTCCTGGCTGCCGGCGAGGGCGGTGCCCGCTTGGTAAAAGCTCAGGGCCGGAGAGTCCGGATCGCCCTGCGTCACGGCGTACGTCACCGCCGTCTGGGCTCGCCCTGCATCCGCCAGGATCGCGTCCTTGGTTGCGTCCCCGGTCTTCCATCCCTCGAACGTCTCCTTGACGTCCTCGGGGAGAGCAATGTCGGGGCCCTTGATGCTGCCTTGCGATGTGCTTGGCGAAACTGAAGGAGTGGACCCACCTGTGTCGGCGCCTGCGATTTTATCGTCGGCCTTCGAACTGTCCTTCCCGCTGCCGCAGGCTGTCAGTAGCAGGGCGGCTGTCGCGACGAGCGCGGCAGCCGCGGGCAAAGGTCGGCGCTTCACAGTTGGCTCCCCGTGAGACATGAGTTCCGTCAAGAGTACTGACGGTATCGAGGTAGGTGCCGATTTCGCCAGAGCGAAGTTCCCTGCGGACAGGGGTATTTCGGGCGAAGGGGACTCATCTCAGGGGCGATTGCGTCCGAATCCTGCCGTAGCAGGTGACAGCCCTTGGACGCTCCGATGTCCGGGGCTGGCTGTCTTCCTGAGGCTAGGCTGGCTATAGCGGCACGCAGTTGGGCAGACGCATGGCGGAAACGCCGACGCGCAAGGCAACGGCTCGTCGTGTCCGCCGAACCAGGATCATGTTGTCGCCGCGGTCATGAGACCCCTTGCCCGCGAGGTCGATGTTGTGGACGGGCATGAGGCTGGAGCGGTGGGGGAATCGCTCGTGGAGTGGCGTGCACCGGCGTGATGCGGGTAGTGGCCGGCGCACTCCTGACAGGCGTACCTAGGGTGAGCACTGGCGTTCGGAGACCGTCAAGCACCTCGGTGTGCTCCGGATGTGCTTTGTGTCGTCGACGATCACTTCATGGCTATGACGGTGGCGGAGGTCTGCCGTAGTGGTGGTTCCCGCGATGTCGCAGCCGCCGTGCGACCGTATGCCGGGTGACCAGACTGCCCCTGGACCGGCCGTCGCGCGTCTTGGACCACCGCTACCCGCCCCGCTCCGTGAACGCGGTGGCGGGAGAGAGCGCCAAGGCGGCGACCGTCAGTCCGGCGAGTATCATCCTATCCGCGATCTCACGGCGTGCACTTCCCGTTCCTCCTCACTGAGAGCAGCCTCGTGGTCTGCCAGACACCCAGCTCGTTCTTCTGCAGGCGCGTGTTGTAGGCGACGTACGAGTTCTTGGTCACGGGGGTTTTCTCAACGGTGTTGGACTTCCGGTCCTTGTCGAAGGCCCGGCTCTCGTCCGCGCAGTAGGCCAGGGCGGCTGTGTTCTTGTCGACCATCAGCAGATCCGGCTTGTAGAAGCGCACGGTTCCTGTGATCGACTTGCCGTCGTCCACATATCCCTGAACCCACTCGGCGGCTCCCGCGAGGGCCTCGCCTCGGTAGTAGAACGTAAGGGCTGCGGAGCCGGGGTCGGCGTCCGTGATCGCGGCGTCGGTGGCGTTGATCCGTTCCTGGACGTCTGACATCAGGGCGTCCTTGGTCGCATCTCCGGTCTTCCAGTTCTCGAAAACGTTCTTGACGTCGCTCGGCAGCGTGATCGTCGGGCGCTTCGCCGAGCCGGAGGCACTGGCACTCGGCGAGACGGTGTCCTTCGTGTCGCCCTCATCAGCCCCTGTGATCTTGTCGTTGCCTCGTGACGAGTCGCCCCAGCCGCCACATGCCGACAGCAGTATTGCGGTTGCGGCGAGCGCGACAGCAATGGGCAAACAACGGCGATGCACGGGCAGCTCCCGTTGAGACGAGGGGCATGTCAAGGGCAGTGAACCAATCGGTGTGGTTCTTGGATTGGACATCTTCTTCTTGAAGTCCTTGGCGCCGAGGTAGGGGGCGTACCAGCAGGGTGGTGGCGTCCAGTTGACGTCGGCGGACGGCACGTTTCCGGTGCTGCCGTCCTTGGTGACGGCTCCGAGTACTGAATGCGTGCGGCGGCGTAGATGCCGGTGTCGTCGTTGCCGCCCGACTGCTCAGTGTTGGAGCCCTGGGTGTTGCTCGGCTGCTCTCCGGCGTAGGCCGGTTGGGTGAGGGCCAGGGCGCCCAACGCCAACGTGAGGCCAGCCGCGCAGGTGCTCAGGGCCGTACGCCGTGGCCTGTTCACCGGCACTTCGCCGCCTTGCCCTCGACGTACACCTTGGAGGCCTGCCACGGATCGTCTCCGGTAGGGAGCTTGACCATGATGAGCCGGAAGTAGTCGAAGTCCGAGATGCTGGGTGTGCCCTTCATGACCTTCCCCGTCTTCACCTCTTCGGAGTAGAACTTGGTCGAGTCCACGCAGAACGCGACCTCCACCGAGTTGCCGTTCGACGCGGACCGGGTAGTGGCCTGATAGTGGCGACGGGTGCCCGTGGCCGTCCAGCCGCCTTTCAGTCTTGCCTCGATCTGCGTCTTCGCGTACTTCAGTCCATCGCCTATCGCATATGCGACCAGAGAAGCGTCCTCGGTTGTGCGCTGGTCAACGCCCCGGTAGATGGAACGGATGAAGTTCGCGGCGTCGTCCATGGCAGCCGCTTCGTTCTTGTCCTTCGGCTTCTCCCAATCGAAGACCAGGTTCATATCCTTGGGCAGGGATACGTCCACGCCGTCTGGTTTGTCCTCCGCCTGCCCGGCCGAGGGCTCCGTCGACTCCTTCGCAGTCTCCGAGTCTTGACTGGCCCCGGCGATCTTGTCGTTGTCGCTGGAGTTGCCGTCCCCGCTACCGCAGGCCGTCAACAGCAGTGCTGCCGTCGCCACCAACGCGGCAGCGGCGGGCAATGGGCGGCGCTTCACAGTGACTCCCCGTGAGACAGAAGTGCAGTCGAGGGCATCGACGCTATGGGTGAGGTTGCCGGTTCTGCCAGTGCGAGGAGATTCCCGGTTCCCCCAGAACGAACTGCCTTGAGACAGGGGCAATCGTGCACTTATGGTGCTCCTGTTGCTCTGTGCCGTGTCCTGATCGCAGTCAAACGGGCGACGCCTCGGGCGGGGGTCAGGACTGGCCTCCAAGGCTGTCGCGTCGATGGTTCCCGCTTCGCTATCGCTGGGCCGACACGGTGCTGCGGGGGCGTCAGGATGAATGCGGCCAGACTGACAGGTCTGGCGCGTCGCCCTAATGGACGCTCACCCCATCCCTCACCTTCTCGATGAGCCGCGAAATCCCACTCGGTACAGCCCTCAGCGGGCCGTCCAGTGTGGTGTACGGGACGCGGGTGTTGCCGGCGGCCGGGTCGGGCAGCTTCAGGATGGTGTCGGGGACGGAGCGGGGGGTGGCGATGGCCGCGGTGCGGCAGGGGGCGCAGACGGGGAGGAGGCGTCTGCTCTGGCTCTTGGGGGCCACGCGTACGTGGTGGCGGGCGACGGCTGGGCCGTGCAGGGGGTTCACGCCGCAGTACAGGTCGTCCGGGTCCCCGGCGAGTGCCGCGCGGCCCGCGCGGGCCAGGACGATCACGGCGACCAGGGTCGCCGGGTCCAGTCCGCGGGCGCGGACGCCGTCGGGGGCGCCGCCGGCGAGGAGCAGGGCCGCGTCCAGGCAGTCCGAGGCGCGGGGGTCGGCGTGGGCTGCCGACGCGTTCTTGGCCAGTGCCCTGAGTTCGGTGCGGGCCGTACGGCGCAGGTAGGCCGTCGACGGTTCGGTGGGGGCCGTGAGGTGCAGTTGGTGGGCGGGTTCGGGGGTGCGGCGCCGGAACAGCGCGGTGGCGGACCTTCGTACGACGGTCAGTACGCCGGTGAGGACGAGGACCAGGAAGGCGCCCACGAACAGGCCCGGCCAGAAGTCGCCCGAGAACAGCGGGGGCAGGGCGTCCTCCTGCGCCGCGTCGGGGGCGTGCGCGGGGGCGGACACGCTCTGGGGGCGGTCCGTGCGCGGGGTCTTGTCGAGGAAGGTCATCAGGGCGTCGAGGCGCTCGCCCAGCAGGTGGTCGTCGGCGTCGTCCGCCTTCTCGTCGCCGTAGGCGAGGGAGTCCGGCAGACCGAACATCAGGTGGTCGGAGTCGAGGCGCAGGCCGTAGGTGTAGACGTCGATGAAGCCGTCGTCCGGGTCGGCGACGACGTACACGCCGTCCCTGCGCAGCTTGGCGTGCACCGCGGCGGCGAAGAGGTGGGAGTCGCCGGCCGACTCGCTCTCGGGGGTCTGGGGGACGAGCGTGACGTAGACCGGGCCCCCGGCTTCCGAGCGGGCGAAGGTCCGGATGCGGTCGTGCAGGCGGGCGAGTTGGCGTGGGTCCAGGGCGCGCGGGCTCTCCGGGTCCTGGTAGACGGGGTCCGTCCGCAGGCCCGCCGCGACCCGCTCCACGCGGGCCGACAGGTCGGCGGGCGTGGGCGGGGGAGACGCGCTCGACCTTGCCTGGTCGCAGACCAGGGAGGCCGTGACGGCGACCGCGGTGGCCGTGGCGAGTGCGACGAGGGGCGGGACCAGCCGGGCGAGACGGCTGGTCGTCGCGGGGGGTTCGGCGCCGGGCAGGCGGTCCCGCCGGTGACGTACGTACCGTCGGGCGTGCCTGATCACGAGCAGAACCAGCAGGGGTACGCCGGTGAGCAGGATGCCCGTCACGAACGACTGGTTCTCGCGGTCGGACGGGCCGATGTACAGGTTTGCGGGGGCCTCGTCGAGCAGGTTCTCGCGGGCCGCCGCCGCTCGTGCGGCGGCCTCGGCCTTGCCCTGTGCGACGACCTCCACGAAGCGTTCGAAGCTGCGCAGGGGACCGGCGTCGACGGGGAGTCCGTACATGGCGGCGTCTGCCGCGTCCTCGGCCGGGGCCCGCACGCCGTACGCGGTGGCGTCCGTGACCGTCGACTCGTCGAGGAGGACGTACAGGCCGTCCCGGTTCAGGCGGTCGTGGACCGCGCCGAGGAGTTCCTCGCCGTGCAGGGCGCTCATGGCGGGCAGGACCAGGACGTACGTCGGGACGCCGGTGCGCTGGGCGAGCTTCGCGAAGGCCGGGGCCATGGACTTGGGGACCTCGCGGGGGAGTTGGTCCGTGACGTGGACCGGGTTGTCGCGGAGGCGGTCGGCGAGGTAGGCGGCCTGGGGGGCCGGCTCCGTGGCCCGGGCCGGGGGCGCGGTCGCGGCCGCGGTGGCGCAGAGGGCGGTCAGGGCGATGAGGAGCCGTATGACTGCTCGCATCGGTAGAACCCCCGTGGTTCCGATCGCTGTCACGCGCGGCACTTTACTGGGGGTTCGCTGGTGCGAAACGAGTGGTGCGGTGGTGCCCGGGCCGGGGTCGGCCGGGGGTTCGCCCAGGATGCCGTCGCGCTGCGGTCCCGCGACCAGTGCATTCGGTAAGGGCACTTTCCCCCTGCCGAGGGTGTCGTACGTCGCGGAGGGTCCCCGTCACCGGTTCGAGCGAAGATCGCGGCAAGCGACCGCGCGGTTTCGTGAGTGAAACGTGCAGGCATGATGGTCGGCGCGTGACGAACGCCCGGTCGGCGGCGGCCTGTTGGGCCTGTCGCCGATTCGCTGGCGCACAGGCGGTTCGTCGTGGCGGGATGTGTTCGCAACGGGGTTGCGGGGCCTAGAAGTTGCAGACGGATAACGCCACGTAACCTGAGGTCGGTGAGGCCGGACGCACCTTGAGGGGCTTATGTGCGGCTGATACGGTGCGATGGCTTGACACTCGCCGCTGCGCTGGCCATTCGCCCAGGTCGGTCGGGTACGTCCGGCGCGTCCGGTGCGTCGCCGCACGGGCGGACGCGGATGAAGTGTCCTGATTCACAAGCAAAGTGACGGACTTATCTTGGGTGTACGGGGAGCGGTTGCGTGAAGATCCAAGAGCGTACGGGGGCGGGCGCGGGTCGTTCCGCCGCTCCGGCTCAGCCGTCGGTCGGTGACCGGCTTCCCACCCCGCCCCGCGAGCGCAAACCGGCGCTGGCCGCGCTGGCCGTGCTGCTGATTCTGGTCGGCGCGCTGGGTGCCACCATGCTCGTGCTGCAGGCGGGGGACCGGATCGAGGTCGTCAAGGTCACCAAGGAGATCCAGGCCGGAGAGTCCGTCGACGACAGCGACGTGACCTCCGTGATGGTCGCCGCCGATGACAGCATCAACTACGTCAAGTGGACGCAGCTGGACACGCTCAAGACCCTGAAGGCCAGGACGACGATCTACAAGGACACCGTCGTCATGGGGCAGATGTTCGGCAAGAAGACCGAACTGCCCGCCGGGAAGGCCGCCGTCGGTCTCTCCCTCAAGGAGGGCCAGTACCCGGCGGACATCAAGCCCGGTGACGTCGTGTCCGCCTACCGCGTGGGCACCAACGGCTCGGGCAACTCCGACAGCGCGGGCTCCGGATCCGGCAGCTCGTCCTCCTCCGGCGGCGCGCTGGTCGACACCGCCCGGGTCAGCGGCGTCAGCGACGACAGCGACGCGACCGTGAGCACCGGCAATCTCTCGCTCACTGTCCTCGTCGACCAGGCCGACGCGGCCGCGCTCGCCTCCGCGGCGGCCGCCGGTCAGGTCGCCATCGTGCACGTCCCCGGCAACTAGAAGGCGGCAGCACACCCATGGCGCTCATCGCTCTCGCCGCCGACAAGGGTTCCCCCGGCGTCACCACCGCGGCCGTCGCCCTCTCGGCGGTCTGGCCGCGGCGCGTCCTGCTCGCCGAGACGGACCCGGCGGGCGGTGACCTCGTCTACCGCAGTGCCGCAGCGCACGGCGGACCGCTCAACCCCAACACCGGGATGCTGTCCATAGCGGCAACCGCCCGGCGCGGGCTCGTGCCCGACCAGCTGTGGGACCACGTCCAGCCGCTCAGCGGCGGGCTGGAGGTGCTGGTCGGGCTCGGTATCGCCGAGCAGGCCGCGGGTCTGGCCGGGCTGTGGCCGACCCTCGGCCACGCCTTCGCCGCGCTCGCCGACTCCCCGCACGCGCCCGCCGACGTCATCGCCGACTGCGGCCGCATCAGCGGGGACACCCCGGCCGTGGAACTGTTCCCGCACGCGGCCCTCGTCCTGCTCGTCTCCCGTACCGAACCGGAGGCGATCGCGCGCGTCCGCGACCGCGCCGCCGCCCTCGCGACCAAACTGCACGGCGGCCCGCGCGGCGCCGCGAGCCTGGCCACCCCGCTCATCGGCGTTGTCCTGATCGCCGACCCGGGCACCGCCGGCAAGCTCGCGTCCCAGGTCAACGACATGCTCGTGCACGCCCAGACCGGTGCCCGGGTCGTCGGCACCCTCGCCGACGACCCCGCAGGCGCCGAACAGCTCGCCGGCCGCAGGCGCGGCCGCCTCGACAAGTCGCTGCTCATCCGCTCCGCCCGCAAGGTCGCCGCCGACCTCTACCAGCAGTACGGCGCCGCCTGGGCGGTGTCCGCACCCGCCCAGCAAGCCCATCACGGGCAGGTCAACAGCGGGCTGAACGCTCAGGCGGCCGGCCAGACGAACGGACAGCCCCACGGCCCGGCGCCGCACGGCCAGGCGGGGGCCGGCGCATGACCGCTGTCGACCACCAGCTGGTCAAGCGGTTCCGCCAGGAGGCCGGCGACCGTATCGCCGAGCAGCGCCGCTTGGACCAGGTCAACGGCGTCACGCCGATGTCCACCGAGGACGAGCGGCAGTACGCCCGTGCCGTCATCGCCCAGATCCTGGAGGAGTACGCCCGCGCCGAGATCAACGCAGGGCGTACGCCGCTGGACGCCGAGACCGAGGAGCAGTACGCCGCCGCCGTGCACGCGGCCCTGTTCGGCGTCGGCCGGCTCCAGCCGCTGCTGGACGACCCCGAGGTCGAGAACATCGACATCAACGGCTGCGACCAGGTCTTCGTCGGCTACTCCGACGGGCGCGAGGTGCGTGGTGAACCCGTCGCCGACTCCGACGAGGAGCTCATCGAGCTCATCCAGGTGCTCGGCGCGTACTCGGGTCTGTCGTCCCGGCCCTTCGACTCCGCCAACCCCCAGCTGGACCTGCGGCTGCCGGACGGTTCGCGTCTGTCGGCGGTCATGGACGTCGCCAAGCGGCCCGCGCTGTCCATCCGCCGGGCCCGCATGGGCAAGGTGTTCATCTCCGACCTCGTCGGCAACGGCACGCTCACCCCGGAGTTGGGGCACTTCCTGGCCTGCGCCGTCCGGGCCCGCAAGAACATCATGATCGCGGGCGCCACCAACGCCGGTAAGACGACGCTGCTGCGGGCCCTCGCCAACGAGATCCCCCCGCACGAGCGGCTCATCACCGTCGAGCGGGCACTGGAACTCGGGCTCGACACCTTCCCCGACCTGCACCCGAACGTCGTGGCCTTCGAGGAGCGCCTCCCCAACTCCGAGGGCCAGGGCGCCATTTCCATGGCGGAGCTGGTGCGCCGTTCGCTGCGTATGAACCCCTCCCGGGTCATCGTCGGCGAGGTGCTCGGCGACGAGATCGTGACCATGCTCAACGCGATGTCGCAGGGCAACGACGGGTCGCTGTCCACGATCCACGCCAACAGCTCCCACGAGGTCTTCAACCGCATCTCCACGTACGCGTTGCAAGCGGCGGAGCGGCTGCCCATCGAGGCCAGCCAGATGCTCATCGCGGGCGCGGTCAACTTCGTCGTCTTCATCCAGCGGCGCAACAACTACCAGAGCGGCGGCCGCCTCCAGCGCATGGTCACCTCCGTTCGCGAGGTCAACGGCGTCGACGGACGCGTGCTGTCCAGCGAGGTGTTCGCCGAGACGCCCGACGGCCGGGTCGTGCCGCACGCCCCCATAGCCTGCCTGGAGGACCTGATGGCACACGGCTACCGGCCCAGCGGAACGTGGGGGTGACCCGGTGACCACGACGCCTGCCGCCCTGGGCTCGCTGGGCTCCATGGGCGGACTGTTCTCCACCACGGTCCTGTACGCCCTCGCCTGCGGCCTCGCCGTCGGCGGCGGGCTCGCCCTGCTCGTCGTCGCCGTACGCGGACTGCCCGCCAAGCCCGAGCACGAGAAGCAGAAGGCGAGCCGGCGGGCGGGCGAGCTCATCCGGTTCGCCGGGCAGCGCGGCTCGCTCGCGGCGATCGTCGGCCTGGCCGTCCTGCTGCTGACCCGCTGGGCGGTGGCCGGCATCGCGGCCGCCGTCCTCGTCTTCTTCTGGGACCGCCTCTTCGGCGGCGCCGCCGAGGAACGCGCCGCGATGCGCCGCGTGGAGGCACTGGCCTCCTGGACCGAGTCGCTGCGCGACACCATCGCCGGCGCGGTCGGCCTCGAGCAGGCCATCCCCGCCTCCGCCCGGGCGGCGGCCCCCGTTCTGCGTCCCCACCTCGACGCGCTCGTCGACCGGCTGCGCGCCCGCAGCCCGCTGCCCGACGCACTCCAGCAACTGGCCGACGAGATCGACGACGCCTCCGCCGACATCATCGTCGCCGCGCTCATCCTCAACGCCCGGCTGCGCGGCCCCGGTCTGCGCCAAGTGCTGGGCGCCCTCGCCAAGTCGGCCCGCGAAGAGGTCGACATGCGCCAGCGCGTGATGGCCCAGCGGGCCTCCACCCGCCGCTCGGTGCAGATCGTCGTGGCGGTCTCGATCGCCTTCGTGCTCGGCCTGTCCATCTTCAACCGGGACTTCGTCGAGCCGTACGGCACGGCCGTCGGCCAGCTCGTCCTGGCCTGCGTCTGCGGCCTGTTCGCGCTCGGCTTCTGGTGGCTGCGCAAGCTGTCCACCATCGAGACGCCCGAACGCTTCCTGGTGCGCGACGAGACGGCCGTCCAGTTCGTCCGTCCCCGGACCCCGGCCCAGCCGGTCCGGCAGGAAGAGGGGGTTCGCCGGTGAACAGCCTGACGATGCCGATCCTCGTCGGCGCGGTCATCGGCCTCGGCGTCTACGTCCTCGTACGCGCGCTGCTGCCCACCAAGCGCAGCCCGATCGCGCAGGTCGCCCGGATCGACGCGATGCGGGCGCGCGGAGCGGCGTACGAGTCGGCGCGCTCGACGCAGGACACCGGCCGGTTCGGCTCGCTGCGGTCTCAGGTCGGCGCCCGGGTGGCCGAGTTCTATCTCCAGCAGGGCTGGGAACAGCGCTCGCTGCGCGCCGACCTCGCGGTGCTGGAGCGCAGCTGGGAGAACTTCCTCGCGACGAAGGTGCTGCTGGGCGCGGCCGGCCTGTTCTTCGGTCCGTTCCTGTTCGCGGTGGTGTGGACGCTGGGCCTCGGCCGCAGCCCGATCATCCCGGTGTGGCTGGCGCTGCTGTGCGCGGCGGTCTTCTTCTTCCTGCCCGACCTCGAGGTACGCCGGGACGCCGCCGACAAGCGCCGCGACCTGCGCCGGGTCATCGGCGCGTACCTGGACCTGGTGTCGATGAGCCTGGCCGGTGGCCGGGGCCTGCCCGAGGCCCTGATGGCGGCGGCCGAGGTGTCCGACGGCTGGGCCAACCAGCGCATCAAGAACGCCCTGGCGGACGCCCGTATCACCGGCGTCAGCCAGTGGCAGGCGCTGGGGGCGCTCGGTGAGGAGCTGGGCGTGGAGGAGCTCAAGGACCTGTCGGCCTCCCTCGCCCTGGTGGCGGACGACGGCGCCAAGGTCCGCGAGTCGCTGGCCTCGCGCGCCGAGACCATGCGGCACCGCGAACTCGCCGAGATCGAGGGCAGCGCGGGCGAGAAGTCCCAGTCCATGCTCGTGGCGCAGCTGCTGCTGTGCGCCGGGTTCCTGGTGTTCCTGATCTTTCCGGCGGCGATGCGGGTGTTCCAGGTGCAGTGAGCCGGTCTTCAGAACAGAACTCCAGAACTTCCGTGAACCGATTCGGAGAGGACAACGCGTCATGAACGGACGTACTCGTAGCTTCCACACCGGAATCCCCGCCGTCGACTTCCTGGTCACCTTCCTCCAGGCCCGCATCGAGCGGGCCCGCTCCGGCGAGCTGGACCGCGGCGCGTCCGCCGTCGAGTGGGTCATCATCTCGGCGGTGGTCGTGGCGATCGTCGGTGTCGTCGCCGCGATCATCAACGCCGCGCTGAGCGAGGGCGCCAACAAGGTCGGCGACTGCATCAAGGGTGCGGACGCGGGCAAGACCTGCTGACCGTACGGACTGGTGCAACGGGGATGTCGGTGCGCGTACATCGCTGGGTACGCCGCAGGGTGGAGGCCGCGCGGAAGGCGGCGGCCACCCGCGGTGACTCCGGCATGACCGCGATCGAGTTCGTGCTGCTCACGCCCGTCCTCTTCTTCATGATCTTCGCGACGGTGCAGTTCGCGCTGTACTTCTTCGCCGACCACGTCGCCCAGGCGGCGGCCCAGGCCGGTGCCCGCAAGGCGCGTGCCATGGCGGACGAGCAGCCGGGCGCGTGGCGCGGCGAGGCGCGGGACGTGGTGGACAGCTACATCCGCCAACTGGGCCCGCAGCTGGTGCTGTCGCCGGACGTGCGGATGGTGCAGCCGGAGCAGAACACTGTCGGCGTGGAGATCACGGCCCGGATCCCGACGGTCTTCCCGGGGCTGGACCTGACGGTGCACGCGCAGTCGGCGGGGCCGGTGGAACGGTTCGTACGGGACGAGGGGAACTAGGTGCGTTTCTTCTCTCTCCTGCGGGAGGGCCGGGCGTTGCTGCGGGAGGCCCGGGCGGACGACCGGGGCCTGTCCACGGTCGAGGTCGTCATCCTCGCCCCGGTGATGATCCTCTTCATCCTGGTCCTGGTGGCCTTCGGGCAACTGGTGGACGGCCGCGGCGCGCTGGACGGCGCCGCCCGGGACGCGGCCCGCGCGGGCTCCATCCAGAAGGACCACGCCACGGCTATGGCCGAGGCGCGCAAGGCCGCCGAGGCCGACCTGGAGGACGTCTGCTCGGGCCCGGTGTCGATCGTCCAGACCAGCCAGGGCTTCGCACCGGACACCCTGTTCACGGTCGAGGTCAGCTGCCAGGTGCGGGGCCTGGCCATGCTCGGCCTGGACGTCCCGACGCGGCTGACGGCGAGCTTCAGCTCGCCGCTGGACCCGTTCCGGAGGGCGGCGTGAGCGTGCGCGCATGGTGGGCCTCGCGCCGGGCGGCGCTGGACGACCGCGGGTCGGGGGCCGGCGCGGTCATCATCTTCGCGCTGGTGTTCCTCTCCCTGTCCGCGTTCGTGATCGACGGCGGCCTGTCCATCTCCAAGCGGGAGCGCGCCGCCGACATCGCGGAACAGGCGGCCCGTTACGCCGCCCAGGACATCGACCGCGAGGCCCTCTACGACAACGTCGGCGGCCCGGCGCCCATCAACTTCCAGAACTGCGACGCCCGCGTGAAGGCCTTCGCCCAGGAGATGGAGATGTCCGGCCCGGACATCGCGGCGACCCACTGCGTGACGGCGAACGCCCAGCAGGTCCAGGTCGAGGTCCAGCTGACCTACTCGCCGGTGTTCACCGGCATGTTCTTCGGCGGGGACGTGGTGGTGCACGGGCGGGCGGTGGCGGAGAACGAGGTGGGGTGAGTCCGCCGCCGCGAGCCACGCAGTTCCCTCCCTCACGGCCCTGTCCCCCACATCGGAGGTACCCCGATGCGCATGGGCGCGACAGCCACGGCGACGCTTGCGGCAGCACTGCTGCTGTCCGCCTGCGGCGCCGCGCGGCCGGACCGGTGACCCGAAGAAGGACGCCGTGCTGGCCGACAACGAGCGGCGCATCAACTCCATCGACGAGGCGATCACCGTCGACGCCCCGAAGCACCCCGCCCTGACGTTCTACTCCAAGGACGACGCCCTGACGTCGGCGACCGCCGCGGTCACCTACTGCATGGACGCCACGCAGACCTACCCGAAGGACCGGGGCGGAGGCCGCCAAGAGGTGCAGGTGGTGCGCCGTACGACTGTGCTGCATGTCGTCACCGCGTCGGCGCTGGCCCTGGCGGCCCTGGCTTCCGTACCGGGTACGGCCATGGCCGGGGGCGGACGAGGCGGCGGGGAGAAAGGCGGCTAGGAGGGTGACGCGAAGGGCTCCGGGCGCCTGCGACAAACCCCCCTTCTGGGTCGACGAGGGCGACACCCCCGACGAGCCCCTCGCCGTCACTCCGCGGGTCCTCACCGAGTACGCCTACGACGAACTGCCCGTCCCCGGCACCCGGATCGAGACGGCGCCGACGGGCACGTCGACGGTCAACCTGCCTCAAGGAGCTGTCGGTGACGGCGAGTCTGCCCGGTACGGGCCTGTCGGCGACCACCACCGCCGAACCGGTCTCCCTGCACATCGACCCGGGCACGGCCGACGCCCGGACCTACCCCGCCTCGGGCGACTGCCGGATCGACGGCGACGGCAGCATCGGCGAGCCGTACGCGCGGGGCAAGACCGGCCGGATTCCGCCCTGCGGCGTCAGCTGCCTCCGCTCGACCGGCGAGAACGGCTCCTCCTACGTACCGGCGAGGGCGACAACCTGCCCGACGGTACGTTCGGCACCACGCAGGACGTGACGGTCCGGGAGATCCAGTCGGTGAACCGCTGACGGGAACATTCCAGGGACCTGCACACCGTTCACCAAGTGGTCGTACACAGACCAGGTGGCAAGGGAAATCCCGTCCCGGAAAGCAGCCGGCCACCACGCCGAGGCGCACCGGAACGCCAGGTCGTGTGAAGAAATACGCCCGATCGGTGACCGTGTTTCCACACTGGTGAATTCGGCGGACGCGCCAGGTGCCACCAGGCGATCGGGCAAGTGGCCGCCTTTTCTCCCGCGTGCTTTGATCGGTGGGCGCAGTCGCCGGTCATGCATCCCGGGTTCCGGGAACGGGTGAACTCCGCCGTCATCGTGAGTTGTTGAAATGAAGGGAAAGGCGCGCCATGAACCTCGTGCCCCAGGTCGAAACGACCGAGATGTCCGACGCTGACCTGGACAGCATCGCCGGCGGCCAGGGGGGCGGCGGCACGGGCGCCGTCGTCGACGCCGGCGCGGCCGGCGCGGCCGGCCTCTACGTCGAGGCCGGGCCCCTCTGCGTCGGTGCCGGAGCCGGTGTCGCCGTGTCGCCGGCGGGCGTTGCGGCGGACGTGCACGCCCACGCCGGCCTGCACTGACCGGACGCGTACCGCACGGCCCCGGATCGACCCCCCGATCCGGGGCCGCACGCTATTCCTTCCCGCCTTCCCCGCCCTTCTGGCTTTTTCCGCCCTTCCCACCCCTCTTGTCCTCGGTCTTCATCGCGTCGTTGACCTTCTTGGCGAGTTCGTCGTCGAGCTTGCTGAATTCACGGACGACGGCGTCGGACATGTCGGCGAGGGCGTCGAGTTGCTGGGTGATGTCCTCGCGGCCGTCCTCCCAGTTGGACTCGAACTCGTCGAGGGCGTCATTGACGCTGCCGTCCCCGATGTCGTCCTTGTAGGACTCGAAGAGCTTCTTGGTGTGGTTCAGCCGTGTCT
The DNA here is from genome assembly GCF_040678435.1 of Streptomyces sp. NPDC052682. Classification (NCBI taxonomy): domain Bacteria; kingdom Bacillati; phylum Actinomycetota; class Actinomycetes; order Kitasatosporales; family Streptomycetaceae; genus Streptomyces; species Streptomyces sp. NPDC052682. The sequence goes on from NZ_JBFATS010000002.1 coordinate 404,480, forward strand.
TGATGGACCGCAGCCGCCGCCCGAACCCTTCCAGCTCGCTCAGCGGAAGCGCGAGGTCGCTCTTGCCCTTGCCCATACGGAAAGTCCCCCAGCAACTCGGATCGGACCACGTCCCAGACGAACGGGCTGGCACCCGAGACGAGCACGACCTGGTCGGTGGCGTCAGGGCGATGCTTCCGGGAACGTATCAGCCCCGGCAAGAAAGGTAGACGGTTGGGAAGGGCATGGCATCCGACCACGACTGGCGCACCGGTGAGGGTCTTTCGGGTATCGACGATCCGGCCGAGGTGGACGCCGCCTTCGCGCGTGGTGAGAGGTGTCTCGGTACGGCCGTGATCGGGCTGGCGTACACCTGCCCGCCGGAGGTGTCCTCGCCGCGCTCCGCGCGGAGGGGTACGGCGGTGCCGCCGAGGACGCCATCGACGACACCCTGACGTTCGTGCCGTTCCGGAAGCTTCCGCGGTGGTTCAAGTGGCGATGGCTGGTCGCCACGGTGCGGGACGCGGTGCAGGGCTGGTGGTTCCGGGTCGCCGATGTGGCCGCGGATGCCTGGGGCGTGTGGCACCGGAGCCGTGACTGAACTGCGTTGCCGCGAGCCCGGGGCACATCGACGCTGTCCCTACGAGTCCATAAGATCTCTGTAGGCTCAGCACACCCCTTTCCTCACTGGCCTCACCCACTCGCTCCACCACACGACCAGGACACCCGCCATGCCGCGACGCCGCACCCCCAGCTCGTCAAGCTCGACGGGAAGCACCACGGCACATGCGACGGCTGCTCCGAGGAACCGGACGCCGCAGCCCGTGCGGATGCGGCGGCGTTCGTTCGGGGACTTCGTCAAGGCGTTCCTGGCGTTCGTGGCGCTGCTCGTGCTGCTGGTCGGGGTGCCGTTCGCGCTGGCCACGCAGATCGGGTGGCCGCTGCCGAGCGGGGCGCCGAGTCTGGACTGGCTCCAGCGGCCCATCACCGTCGACACCTTCCTCAACACCCTGACCGTCGTCGTCTGGTTCGCCTGGGCCCAGTTCACCGCCTGTGTGCTGGTGGAGATGAAGGCCGCGCTGTCGGGGGTCGGCGTGCCGGGGCGGGTGCCCGGTGCCGGGCCCAGCCAGCTTCTCGCCCGGCAGCTCGTCGCCGCACTGCTGCTCGTCGGCGCCACCGCCGCCAGCTTCGCCCCGGGCCTGTCGCAGCTCGGGCAGGGCGGTTACGACGCGCACCACAAGCCGGCCGCTGCCGCCGCCCAGCAGACCCCGGGCCTGTTCGCCCAGCAGCAGGAGCAGGCCGCGAGCACCGCCGCCGCTCTCGCCGAGCAGGCCGCGCACGCCGCCTCCCCTGCCGACGCGGGCAGCACGGCCAAGAAGGGCGCCACGAAGTACTACCGGATCCAGCCGCCCGAGGGTCGGCACCACGACTCCCTGTGGGAGATCGCCGAGCGGCACCTCGGTGACGGGCGCCGGTACAAGGAGATCTTCGAGCTCAACAAGGACCGTATCCAGCCCGACGGTTCCAAGCTGTCCGAGGCCAGCCTCATCCGGCCCGGCTGGATCATGGAGATGCCGGGCGACGCGCGCGGCGGCGAGCTCGTCGAGATGCCCGACGAGGCACCCCACGTCTCGCCCGAGGTGCAGCAGCAGATCCACGACTACGCCGGCACGGGAGACCACGCGCAGGGCGGTGGCGGCGCCGGGAGCGGTGACCACGCCCAGGGCGCCGGTCACGAGCAGGCCGGTGGGGGCGCCTCGCACGACCAGGGCGCCTCCCACGTGTCCCTTCCACAGCAGCGGCCCGCCCCCGACACCGGCCACCAGCACGCCACGGCCCAGCACGGCGAGTCGCACTCTTTCGGGCTGCCCGAAGCCCTGCTCGCCGCCCCGCTGCTCGCCGCCGGGCTGCTCGGCGCTCTCGGGCACCGGCGCCGGCAGGCGCTGTGGCAGTCGGCGCTGGGCTCGTTCGGCGGCGGCCGGCGCGGGATGGAGCCGCCCAGGCCGACCGGCGACGCCCAGGACGTGCAGGACGCGCTGCTGGTCGGCGCCGACCCGGAGGGCGTCCGCCTGCTCGACCGGTCACTGCGCGGGCTGGCCGCCGCCCTGGCCGCCGAGTCGCGGCCGCTGCCGACGGTGTACGCGGCCTGGCTCAGCGGCAACGGCGACCTGCACCTCCAGCTCGCCCAGCCCGCCGGGAAGCCCCCCGCGCCCTGGCAGCTCGGGCAGGACCAGACGTTCTGGATGCTGACGAAGAACGACGCAGAGCGGTACGAGGACGTCGACACCGCCGCGCCCTACCCGGGCCTCGTCAGCCTCGGCACGATGGACGACTCGCGGCTGCTGCTCAACCTGGAAGCCGTGCCGGGCATCGTGTCCCTCAGCGGCCGGGAGGCCGACCGGGCCGCCGTGTTCGCCTCCGTCGCCGCCGAGTTGGCGACCAACGGCTGGTCGGACCGCATGACCATCACGCTCGTCGGTTTCGGGCAGGACCTCACCCCGCTCGCGCCCAACCGGATCCGCCACCTGGAGGACGTCGAGGCGCTCGTCGAGACCATGGAGGCCGAGACGCGCCAGCGGCGCGGCGCCCTGGGGGCCGCTGGGCACGACTCCGTCCTCACCGGGCGTACCGGCCCCGCCCAGCACACCCGTTGGGCCCCGCACCTGGTCCTGCTCGCCGCCCAGCCGTCCGCCGAGGACGCCGTCAAGCTCGCCGAACTCGCCGCCGACGCGAGCCGCCTCGGCATCGGCTACCTCGTCGGCACCGAGACCGGCGACCTGCCCGGCGCGGCCTGGGAGATGGAGATCACCGGCGAGGGCAAGCTGCGCGCCCCGCTCCTCGGGCTCGAGCTCGACGCCCAACTGCTGCCCGCCGCCCAGCAGCGGGCCGTGGTCGAGCTGTTCGTCCAGGCCGACCCCGACCAGGGACCCGACGGTGGCCCCGCCACCACCCCGCCGTTCCTCGTCGACATCAGCGAGCAGGGGCGGCCCGCGGTGTACGCGCGTCTGGTCGGGCCGTACGAGATCATCGGCCTGGACACCCCGGACGGGGAGCGCAGCGCGCTGCTGCACGAGGCCCTCGCCCTGCTCCTGCTGCACCGCGAGGGCGTGCACCCGCGCGTGCTGGCCTCCGCGCTGTGGCCGCGCGGTGTCACCGACGACGTACGCGACGCCCTGATCGAGCGGCTGCGGACCTGGCTCGGCACCGACCCGGACGGCACCCCCCGGCTCGGCACGGACCCCTCCGGCCGGCTCACTCTCGCCACGTCGGTCGTCTCCGACCTGGACGTACTGCGCTCGCTGTACTACGAAGCCACCCAGGGCAAGGGCGTCCACAGCCGGGCGGTACGCGGGCGGCTGCTCACCGACGCGCTGGTGCTGGTGCGCGGGCCGCTGCTCGCCGACCGGCCCCAGGGGCGCTACCGGTGGCTCACCCACGAGATCATCGACGCCCAACTGCCGCTGCTGGTCGCGGACACCGGGCTCGCGCTCGCCGAGTTCCACATGGAGAAGGACCGGGCCGAGAAGGCGATCGAGGCGCTCAACGCGGCGCTGCGCACCGCACCGGCCGACGAGCGCCTGTGGAACGAACTGCTGCGCGCCACCCACGCCACGGGGGACGCCGGCCGGCTCCGTGCCCTCGCCGCCGACCTCATCGGCCGCAGCGGGGCACGCGGTCTGCCGCCGCGGACCGAGGCGCTCCTCGACGAGCTGCTGCCCACCTGGCGCGACGGCACCGCGGCCGCGGGATGAGCGGCGTGGCGGGGCCGAGTGGCGTGGCGGGACCGAAAGGGTGTTGTGGCCCCGCGCTGTGTGATGTGGCCGAGTGCTGTCTCGTGGGCGAGGCGCGGGGCAAGCCCGAGCTGTGCGGCAGGCCTCAGCGGTGTGGCACGTGCGAGCCGTGTGCCGGCGTCGAGCAGCGTGACGTGGGCGAGCCGTGCTCCACGGCCGGGCGGCGTCGCCGGCCCCACCCCCGCCGCAGCGCCGAGCTCCCCGCGATGAGCCGCGCCCGATGAGCGACCTCCTGCTGATCGTCGCCGCCGCACTGTGGGGTGCGGCGGCGGGCGCGCTGCTGCCCCGTGCCGCCTACCGGTTCTCCGCCCCGCCGGGGGAGCCGTGGCGGGACGCGTGCCCGGGCGGGCATCCCGTGCGGGGGTGGCTGGGGCGGGCCCGGTGCGGTGCGTGTCCCGGGGCCGGATCCTCGTACGGCCCCCGCGCCCTGCCGCTCGTCACCTCCACCGCCCTGGTCTGCGCCCTGCTCGCCGCCGCCACCGGTACCCGGCCCGAGCTCGGTGTCTGGCTGCTGCTGGCCCCCGTCGGTGTGCTGCTGACGGTCGTCGACTTCCGGGTGCGGCGGCTGCCCGACCCCCTCACCCTCCCGCTCGCCGGCGCCGCGCTCGCCCTGCTCGGGATAGTCGCGCTCCTGCCCGAGCACGCCGGCGTGTGGACGACCGCCCTGCTGGGCGCCCTCGTCCTCGGCGCCGGCTACTGCGTGCTGTTCCTCGTCAACCCCGCCGGCATGGGCTTCGGTGATGTGAAACTCGCCCTGGGCGCCGGGGCCGTGCTCGGCTGGTACGGCTGGCCGACGGTGATGCTCGGCACGTTCGCCGGGTTCCTGCTGGGGGCGCTGTACGGCGGTGCCCTCGTCGTCGCGCGCAAGGCCGGGCGCAAGACGGCCATCCCCTTCGGGCCGTTCCTGATCGGCGGCGCGTATCTCGGGCTTCTGGTGGGGGCGTTCGCGACATGAGCGTGCCGTTGGCCGGCCTCGCCGCAACCGCCCTGCGGCTGGGACAGCCGCCCGCCGCCGGGCCGGGCCTGCCCCTCGTCGCCGACGTGTGGACGGACGGCGACCTCGGGTTCGTGCTGCTGCTGCACCGCAGGGGCGACGGGTTCTTGGCGGAGGAGCTGTACTGCTCCGTGCGCGGGGAGGGCGGGGAGTGGGACCGCCCGGACCACCTCGGCGGGAGCGTCCTCGGTCTGGAGGTCACGGACCCCTCGGCGGTCGCGGACGCGCTCGCCGGGGTGCCGATGGCCGTGGTCACCGCGTCCGAGTCCCTGGTGTACACCGGGCGGGGCGAGGAGGCGGAACCGGTCCGCGTGTGGGCGCTCCTGGTGGGCGGCGACGCGGACGCCGTCGAGGTCGAGCGGTTCGCGCCCGGGGCCCCGGCACGCTCCGTGCGGCAGGCGCCCGGCCCCCTGGTGCTCGTCGTGCTGCTGCCCGGCGAACGCGCCCGCGTCCGCGCCCTGCGCCGGGGGAGCCCGTGCCCCGGCGAGCCGCTGGAGTTCCGCGGCCCGCAGCGGTGACCGCGCGTCGGCCCGGGAAAAGGGCTGGCGTAGGCTGGTTCGGTCCGTCCACAGCCCTGACGAATCCAGCGAAAGGGACGCCGGTGACCGAGAAGGCCGACCTTCAGCCCGTCCTCGACCGTGCCGCCGCCGGTGGGCGGATCACCCCCGAAGAAGCCCTCGACCTCTACCGCCACGCGCCGCTGCACGCGCTGGGCGCCGCCGCCGACGCCGTCCGCAGGCGCCGGTACGCGGGCACCGAGCACATCGCGACGTACATCATCGAGCGCAACATCAACTACACCAACGTGTGCGTCACGGCGTGCAAGTTCTGCGCCTTCTACGCCCCGCCCAAGAGCGACAAGGGCTGGACCCGCGACCTGGACGACATCCTGCGCCGGTGCGCGGAGACCGTCGAACTCGGCGGTACGCAGATCATGTTCCAGGGCGGTCACCACCCGGACTTCGGCGTCGAGTACTACGAGAAGCACTTCTCGGCCATCAAGAAGGAGTTCCCGCAGCTCGTCATCCACAGCCTGGGGGCGAGCGAGGTCGAGCACATGGCGCGGATCTCCGGCGTCAGCGTCGAGGAGGCCATCACCCGCATCCGCGACGCCGGGCTGGACTCCTTCGCCGGGGCGGGCGCCGAGCTGCTGCCCGAGCGGCCCCGCAAGGCCATCGCGCCGCTGAAGGAGTCCGGCGAGCGCTGGCTGGAGATCATGGAGACCGCGCACCGGCTGGGCGTGGAGTCCACCTCCACCATGCTGATGGGCACCGGCGAGACCAACGCCGAGCGCATCGAGCACCTGCGGATGATCCGGGACGTCCAGGACCGTACGGGCGGCTTCCGCGCCTTCATCCCGTACACCTACCAGCCCGAGAACAACCACCTGAAGGGCCGCACGCAGGCCACCCTCTTCGAGTACCTGCGGATGATCGCGATCGCCCGGCTCTTCCTCGACAACGTGGCGCACATCCAGGGCTCCTGGCTGACGACCGGCAAGGAGGTCGGCCAGCTGTCCCTGCACTACGGCGCCGACGACCTCGGCTCGATCATGCTGGAGGAGAACGTGGTGTCCTCGGCCGGGGCCAGGCACCGCTCCAACCGCCTGGAGATCATCGACCTGATCCGCAAGGCCGGACGCGTCCCCGCCCAGCGGTCGACCACGTACGAGCACCTCGTCGTGCACGACGACCCCGCCCACGACCCCGTCGACGACCGCGTGGCCTCCCACATCTCGTCCACGGCCATCGACGGCGGCACCGCGCACCCCGAGCTGAAGCTGCTCGCGTCCAACTGACCCGCCCGTGCCGACGCTCACCGCCGACGACCTGACGTACCAGACGTACCCGTGCTGACGCTGCACGCCGACTCCCGGGGCCGGGCGCTCGCCGTCGAGGGCGCCCGGATCGCCGGCACCGGCCGCCTCGAGGACCTCGCCGCCGCGCACCCGCACGCGCGCGTGCGGACCTGGCCCGGCATCCTCACGCCGGGGATCGTCACCCCCTACGGCACCGAGCTGCTGGAGGAGGCCTACCACCCCGATCCGCGCGAGGCCGACGAGCTGGGCACCGAGCCGCTGACCGGCGACGCGCTGACCGCGCTCGCCCCGGACGACGCCCGGTGGGGCGCGAGCGCCCGGCGCGGGATCCAGCGGATGCTGGCCCACGGCACGGTCGCGGCGGCCTGCGAGGAACTGCGCAACCGCGCCGTCCGGGACGCCGTGCACCGCTCCGGCCTGGGCGTCGTGCGCCGGCTCGGGCGGCCCGCCGGTGTCCCCGCGCTCGACCCGTACGCCTCCGGCGGGCCCGTCACGTTCGCGCCGGAGCGGGAGCGCGGGTCCGCGGCCCGGTTCGCCGTGTTCGACGTACGGGACGAGGCGGAACTGGCCGAGCGCGGAGCCGGCACCTGCGTGGCGACGGTGCTGGACGGCCGGCTGGTGTTCCGGCGCCGATAGAGCGTCGGCAGCGCGTCGGCAGCGCGTCGGCAGCGCATCGGTGGAGCTGCGGTGGCGCGCCCGTCAGGCGCCCGCTCAGCCGGAGAACGCCGTCGCGAACGCCCCCGGCTTCTGCGTCACCCCGCTGCAGTCGGTGGCCGGGTCGTCCGCCGAGGCGTTGCCCTTCTCGCACGGCCGGTCCCGGAACGCCGACCACATCGACACCCAGCCGATCCCCTTCTGCCGGGCGAAGGCGGCCACCTGGGAGGCGTCCTGGAGCGTGAACGTCTCGCCGTCGACGTCGTTCACCCCGATCATCGAGGTCAGCGCCATGCCCCGCCAGGCACGCGCGTCCGAGGTGCCGAACACCTTCTTAAGCTGGGAGTGCGCGGCCCGGGCCGCCGCCAGGGCGTAGTCGCCCATGTCACCGGTGTACGACTCGCCGTAGTTCATCGTCATGAGGTTGACGGTGGAGACCCGCACGCCGTGGTCGTTGGCGGACGCCAGCAGCGCCAGGCCGTCGGCGTCCAGACCGGAGGGCATCACCGGCAGCGTGAAGGACACCTCCAGGCCGTCGCGCTCCCGCTGCACCAGCGCGATCGCCTCCGAGCGCAGGGCGACCGAGTGGGCGTCGGTCAGTTCGTCGCCCTCGATGTCGAAGTCGGCCTGCGTGGAGCCGGCCGCGTCCAGCGCCGCGCCGTAGGCCTCCGCAAGTTCGGACGCGGTGTCGCAGGCCGCCGCGAGTTCCTTGCCGAAGGCCCCGCCGAAGGAGACCCGGACCGTGGCGCCGTCCTTCTTCAGCCGGGCCACACGGGAGGCCACCTCCGCGTGGGTGAGGGCACGCGTGCCGTTCCATTCCGGCGTGCAGTCGTCGCCGCCCGCTGTCACGAACGCCAGGTTGTACGTGGTGGGGGAGCCCGCGGTGTCGGTCACGGAGGCCGTGGTGGCACTGACGTACGGGGCGTACGCGGGGGCGGACGGTGCGGTGGAGCCGGTGGCGGGCGCGGGGGACGCGTCCGGCGCCGGGCCGGAGGACGTCGCGCATCCCGTCAGGGCCAGGGCCAGCAGACAGCCGAGCCCGGCCGCCGATGTACCGGAGAACCTTTCCATGGGGGCCAACCCTTTCACCGCCGGACGGCCACCCGCCGATGTTCTGGCCACACAGACAGACCCTAATCCCCCTGAGAACGCGGTCAGCCGGGTCCTCGTCGCCGTGTTCGTGCCGCTGTGCGGGTGGGTGGCGGACGTGGCGGCGCGCAGGATGCTGCAAGAATGGGCCCGTGACCCGCGCATCCCTGGACAAGCAGCCGCACGAAGTCGCCTCGATGTTCGACGACGTGGCGGAACGGTACGACCTGACCAACGACGTGCTGTCCCTGGGACAGACCCGGCTGTGGCGCAGGGAGGTCGCGAAGGCGGTCGACGCCCGCCCCGCGCAGAAGGTGCTGGACCTGGCCGCCGGTACGGCGACCTCCTCGCTGCCCTTCGCCCGCACCGGCGCGTACGTCGTGCCCTGCGACTTCTCCCTCGGCATGCTCCAGGTCGGCAAGCGGCGGCACACCTGGCTGCCGTTCACCGCGGGCGACGCGACCCGGCTGCCGTTCCAGGACGACGTCTTCGACGCCGTCACCATCTCCTTCGGGCTGCGCAACGTACAGGACACGGACGCCGCGCTGCGCGAGATGCACCGGGTGACCCGGCCCGGCGGGCGGATCGTGATCTGCGAGTTCTCCCACCCGACGTGGGCGCCGTTCCGCACCGTCTACACCGAGTACCTGATGCGCGCGCTGCCGCCGGTCGCGCGCGCCGTCTCCTCCAACCCCGACGCGTACGTCTACCTCGCCGAGTCCATCCGCGCCTGGCCCGACCAGCCCGCCCTCGCCGAGCGGCTGCGCAAGGCCGGCTGGACGAAGGTGGCCTGGCGGAACCTGACCGGCGGGGTGGTGGCCCTGCACCGGGGCTTCAAGGAGAGCTGAGCCGGTTCAGAACGAGCCGAGGACCGCGTACGACGGGTCCTCCGGCTCGCCCAGTTCCCGCCGGAGCCCGCCACCGGGCGGCCCGTCCACGCGCGGCTCCCGTACGCCTCCGCCGCCCTCCCCCTCGCCGAAGTCGAACCACACGTAGACCATCGAGTCCCGCGGCACCTCCGCGCCGGGCTGCGGGTACTGCCGTACGACGTAGTCGACGACGGCGTGGTGGACGTCGGGCCGGTCCGGTGCGCTGAGGGCGAGGCCCTGGGTGCGGGCGGCCTCCCGGGCGTCCACGGCCATCAGACTGACCAGACGCGGTACGCGCACTTCGGGTGTCTTGCGGTTGATGTGCACAGATGTCACCCCCAGCGGTACAGGCAGGGTAACTCCGGGCCAGGGCCGACCGGAAGCGTCGCGTCGCTGTCTGTGACAGTCGATTACTGTCCGCTACAGGTCGAGTCGGTAGCAGTGCCCCAGCCGCCGCGAGAGCGGTGCGGTGAAGGTCTCGGCCAGGCGCATGCCGAGCCGCTGCGTGACCGCGACCGACCTCGTGTTGTCCGCGGCCACCATCGCCACCACGCTCTCCACACCGGCCGCCCGCACCCGCTCCAGCGTCTGGAGCGCGGCCGCGGTGACGTACCCCTTGCCCCAGGACTCCCGCGCGAGCCGCCAGCCGATCTCGACCTCGCCCACGGGACCCCAGTCGTACTCCCACGGCTGGGCGCCGGTGAAGCCGATGACCCGGTCCTGCTCGTCGAGCATCGTCCACAGGCAGAAGCCGCGTTCGGCGTCGTGCCGGCGCTGGCGGGCGGTGAGCTCCTCGTACACCGACAGCTCCGCGGCCCGGCCGCCCTGGTGCTCCATGACGTCCGGGTGGGCGAAGATCCGGTGCCAGGCGACGGCGTCCTCGTCGGTGGGGACACGCAGCCGTACTGCGGGGAGAGCTCGGTTCACGGGGCAGCCCTTCAGCCGGTGATCGGTGACGCTGAATAGACTGCCCATGTCCAGTGCCGGTCGGCACGCAGATTTCGAACTTGGGGAGATCCCGCCGTGACCGTCGTGACCGAGCCCCTCTCCGAGAACACCGCCGATGTGATCGTCGTGGGCGCGGGGCCGGCCGGCTCCACCACCGCCTACCACCTGGCCAAGGCCGGGCTCGACGTCCTGCTGCTGGAGAAGACCGAGTTCCCCCGGGAGAAGGTCTGCGGCGACGGGCTCACCCCCCGTGCGGTCAAGCAGCTCGTGGCGATGGGCATCGACATCTCCGAAGAGGCCGGCTGGCTGCGCAACAAGGGCCTGAGGATCATCGGCGGCGGCGTCCGGCTCCAGCTGGACTGGCCCGACCTCGCCTCCTTCCCCGACTACGGCCTGGTCCGCAAGCGCGACGACTTCGACGAGCAACTGGCCCGCCAGGCCCAGAAGGCGGGCGCCCGCCTCTTCGAGCGGTGCAACGTCTCCGGCCCCGTGGTCGACGACCGCACCGGCCGCATCACCGGCGTCACCGCCAAGCTCGGCGAGGACAAGCGCGAGGTCACCTTCCACGCCCCGCTGGTGGTGGCCGCCGACGGCAACTCCACCCGTCTGTCCCTGGCGATGGGCCTGCACCGCCGCGAGGACCGCCCGATGGGCGTCGCGGTCCGTACGTACTTCACCTCCCCGCGCCACGACGACGACTACCTGGAGTCCTGGCTGGAGCTGTGGGACCGCCGCGGCCCCCAGGACCGGCTGCTGCCCGGCTACGGCTGGATCTTCGGCATGGGCGACGGCACGTCCAACGTCGGCCTGGGCGTGCTGAACACCTCCGACTCCTTCAAGGAACTGGACTGGCGCGAGGTGCTCAAGGCCTGGTGCGCCTCCATGCCCGAGGACTGGGGTTACACCCCGGAGAACATGACCGGGCCCATTCGCGGAGCGGCTCTGCCCATGGCCTTCAACCGGCAGCCGCACTACACCCGCGGGCTGCTCCTCGTGGGCGACGCCGGCGGTCTGGTGAACCCCTTCAACGGCGAGGGCATCGCCTACGCCATGGAGTCCGGCCAGCTCGCCGCCGACGTCATCGTCCAGGCCCACGCCCGGGCGACCCCGGCCCAGCGCGAGACGGCCCTGCAGCGTTACCCGCGCGTGCTGAAGGACACCTACGGCGGCTACTACACGCTCGGCCGCGCCTTCGTGAAGCTCATCGGCAACCCCAAGGTCATGCAGATCGCCGCGCAGCGCGGCCTGACCCACCCGCTGCTGATGAAGTTCACCCTCAAGCTGCTCGCCAACCTCACCGACCCGACGGGCGGCGACGTGATGGACCGCATCATCAACGGCCTGAGCAAGGTGGCCCCGAAGGCCTGATGCGCCACCTGGCACCGAAAGGGCCGCAGCCGGCGAGCGGCTGCGGCCCTTCACGTCTTGATGTCCGGTCCGTACGGGGCGGGCCGGCGGTGTCTCAGAGCACCCGCACGGCGCCGGTCGGCGGGTCGTACGACAGCGGCTTCTCGGCGACGCCCGTGGAGGGGTTCTGCGCGCCGACGAACATGCCGTCACCGACGTAGACCGCCACGTGGTACGCGCTGCCCGCGCTGCCCCAGTACAGGATGTCACCGGGCTGGAGGTTGCTCAGCGACACCTGCGTGCCGGCGGTCGACTGGTCCTGCGAGACGCGCGGCAGGCTGATGCCCACCTGCTTGAACGCGGCCTGCACCAGACCGGAGCAGTCGTAGGCGGACGGGCCGGTGGCACCGGACACATAGGCCTTGCCGACCTGCGCCTTCACGAAGGCGACCACAGCGGCGGCCGAACCCGTCGCCGTGGACGTGCTCGTGGAGACGTCGGCGCTCGCGGACGCGGTCAGGGTGGGCCGTTCGGCGTCGCGTGCGGCCCGCTCGGCCCGCTCGGCGGCGGCCCGGCGGGCGGCCTCGGCGGCCTTCTTCTTGGCCTCGGCCTTCTTCTTGGCCTCGGCGAGGTCCGCCTTGGCCTCCTTGGCGGCCTGGGCGGCAGCCGCGTCACGCTCGGCCTCGAGCTGGTAGTTCGCGGCGGCCAGTTCCGTGGCCGTCGCGGACTCGGCGACCTGGGCCGACAGGTCGGCCGTCAGGGTGGGCAGTTCCAGGGTCTGCGTCACCGGCTCGGCGGCACTGGCCGAACCCGATGCCCCAGCCACTGCCAGAGTGCTGAGGACGCCACCGGCAACTCCGGCGCGCATCGCGATTTTGGACGCGCTGCGGCGGGGCTTCCGGTGGCTGCGTATGTGAGCGGTGTGGGACATGGGAACAACCGGTACCAGGGGCTCCTTCATATCTTCAAGAAACGTGTGCTGCGCCACATTTACTCAATCAGACCCCCGAATCCCGCCCGCCTCGGCCTTTATTGACGCCGTAACGGACATAGCGGACGCGACGTAACCGGGCCGTGATCTCGGGGTTTGATCAATTCGCCCGAATTGCCCCGCCACTACCACTGGTTGGCGCGATTGGCCAAGCCTCCCTGTCGAGGACCCTGGGCGGGTGTGGCGGAGGTCACGGAACGGTTACCGGAGTGCCCGCGTCCGTCGCGCGGGATCACGGCAAGATCACGGCCTCGCGAAGATCGTGAAACCGTGCACGCGTCCACAGTCGTCCCGCACCCCACCCCGGGGTGTGAACGCGCCCCTCTATCAAGAGATCAAGTCCGGCGCCACTTTGCATGCAAGGGAACCCTCTTGATATGGAGACGACCCGCTCGGCCCGCTCTGACGAGCCAAAATGTCACCTTTGGTGATCGCATGAACGCTTCGCGTACCAAGATCGGCGCTCATCCGACTTCATGATCGATCGTCAGGTGGTGGAGATCACAAAGCTTGTGCAATACCCCGTGTCGCAGATCACAGAGCGACAGGCATAAGATGCACGCGGTTGGGCTTGTGACCTGCTTCACATGTTCCCGATCTTCGCCGGGGCGGGCGGGGTTCGCGGGACTGCCGGGGCTGGTGAGCTCGACACAACCGCCAGCAGTCAGTGCCGACTGAGAGGAGCGAGGAGCGGTGAACGCGTATGCGCCCATCCTCGTACTGGGAGCCCTCGGGGCAGGCTTTGCGATCTTCTCCGTGGTGATGGCCACGCTGATCGGTCCGAAGCGGTACAACCGCGCCAAGCTCGAGGCCTACGAGTGCGGTATCGAGCCGACCCCCACGCCGGCCGGCGGCGGGCGCTTCCCGATCAAGTACTACCTGACGGCGATGCTCTTCATCGTCTTCGACATCGAGATCGTCTTCCTCTACCCCTGGGCCGTCACCTTCGACGCCCTGGGGATTTTCGGGCTCGTGGAGATGCTGCTCTTCGTGCTCACCGTCTTCGTCGCGTACGCGTACGTGTGGCGGCGCGGCGGCCTGGAATGGGACTGAGGGGCCACTGAGACATGGGACTCGAAGAAAAGCTGCCGAGCGGCTTCCTGCTGACCACCGTCGAGCAGGCCGCGGGCTGGGTGCGCAAGGCGTCGGTCTTCCCGGCCACGTTCGGCCTCGCCTGCTGCGCCATCGAGATGATGACCACCGGCGCGGGCCGCTACGACCTGGCGCGCTTCGGCATGGAGGTCTTCCGCGGCTCACCGCGCCAGGCCGACCTCATGATCGTCGCCGGCCGGGTGAGCCAGAAGATGGCGCCGGTGCTGCGGCAGGTCTACGACCAGATGCCGAACCCCAAGTGGGTGATCTCCATGGGGGTCTGCGCCTCCTCGGGCGGCATGTTCAACAACTACGCCATCGTCCAGGGCGTCGACCACATCGTGCCGGTCGACATCTATCTCCCCGGCTGCCCGCCGCGGCCCGAGATGCTGATGGACGCCATCCTCAAGCTCCACCAGAAGATCCGCAGCTCCAAGCTCGGCGTGAACGCCGAGGAGGCGGCCCGCGAGGCGGAGGAGGCGGCGCTCAAGGCCCTGCCCACCATCGAGATGAAGGGGCTGCTGCGATGAGCGACGCGAACGGCCCGAACCCCGAGAGGGACCTCAGCGCGTCGAACCTGCCGGGCCAGCGCGGCCAGGGCGGCGAGGAGATCCGCGTCCAGCGCGGCATGTTCGGCGCGAACAACGGCGGCGACACCTCCGGCTACGGCGGCCTCGTCCGGTCCGTCCGGCTCCCGGGACCGGCCAGCAGGCCGTACGGCGGCTGGTTCGACGAGGTCGCCGACGAGCTGGAGGGCGCGCTGGAGGAGCAGGGCCTGCTCCCCGAGAACGCCATCGAGAAGACGGTCGTCGACCGCGGCGAACTCACCTTCCACATCGAGCGCGAGCACCTGGTCCGCGTCGCCCGCACCCTGCGCGACGACCCGGCCCTGCGCTTCGAGCTGTGCACCGGCGTCAGCGGCGTCCACTACCCGGGCGACAAGGGCCGCGAGCTGCACGCCGTCTACCACCTGCGCTCGATCACCCACAACCGGCTGATCCGCCTGGAGGTCAGCTGCCCCGACAGCGACCCGCACATCCCGTCGCTGTTCTCCGTCTACCCGACGAACGACTGGCACGAGCGCGAGACCTACGACTTCTTCGGGATCGTCTTCGACGGTCACCCGGCCCTGACGCGGATCATGATGCCGGACGACTGGCAGGGCCATCCGCAGCGCAAGGACTACCCCCTCGGCGGCATCCCCGTCGAGTACAAGGGCGCCCAGATCCCGGCTCCGGACCAGCGGAGGTCGTACTCATGAGCACGCACACTCCCCCTTCTTCGGCTGCTTCGGCCTCCGCCCGCGAGACCACCGAGGGCACCGTCTACACGGTCACCGGCGGCGACTGGGACGAGGTCGTCGAGTCCGCGGCCCGCGCCGACGACGAGCGCCTGATCGTCAACATGGGCCCCCAGCACCCGTCCACGCACGGCGTGCTGCGCCTGATCCTGGAGATCGAGGGCGAAACGGTCACCGAGGCCCGCTGCGGCATCGGCTACCTGCACACCGGCATCGAGAAGAACCTCGAGTACCGGACGTGGACGCAGGGCACCACGTTCGTGACGCGCATGGACTACCTGACGCCGTTCTTCAACGAGACGGCGTACTGCCTCGCGGTCGAGAAGCTCCTCGGCATCGAGGACGACGTCCCCGACCGGGCCTCGGTCATCCGGGTGCTCCTGATGGAGCTGAACCGGCTCTCCTCCCACCTGGTGTGCATCGCCACCGGCGGCATGGAGCTCGGCGCCACCACGATCATGATCTACGGATTCCGTGATCGTGAACTCATTCTCGACATCTACGAGCTGATCACCGGGCTCCGGATGAACCACGCGTACATCCGCCCCGGCGGACTCGCCCAGGACCTGCCGCCCGGCGCGGTGGACCAGATCCGCGAGTTCGTGAAGAAGATGAAGAAGAACCTCCCGGAGTACGACAAGCTCGCCACCGGGAACCCCATCTTCAAGGCCCGCATGCAGGACATCGGCTACCTCGACCTGGCCGGCTGCATGGCCCTCGGCGCGACCGGCCCGATCCTGCGCTCCACCGGCCTGCCGCACGACCTGCGCAAGGCCCAGCCGTACTGCGGCTACGAGACGTACGACTTCGACGTCCCGACCGCCGACACCTGCGACGCCTACGGCCGCTTCCTGATCCGCCTGGAGGAGATGCGCCAGTCGCTGCGGATCATCGAGCAGTGCCTGGACCGGCTCCAGCCCGGTCCGGTCATGGTCGCCGACAAGAAGATCGCCTGGCCCGCCCAGCTCGCCCTGGGACCGGACGGGCTCGGCAACTCCCTCGACCACATCAAGAAGATCATGGGCAGCTCCATGGAGGCCCTGATCCACCACTTCAAGCTGGTCACCGAGGGCTTCCGCGTCCCACCGGGACAGGCCTACGCGGCGGTCGAGTCGCCCAAGGGCGAGCTCGGGGTGCACGTCGTCTCCGACGGAGGCACCCGCCCCTACCGGGTCCACTTCCGCGACCCGTCCTTCACCAACCTTCAGTCCATGGCGGCGATGTGCGAGGGCGGCCAGGTCGCCGACGTCATCGTCGCCGTCGCGTCCATCGACCCCGTGATGGGAGGCGTCGACCGGTGACCACCTCTTCTTCCGAGCGGGGCGTCAGCCTGGGCATGCCGGACCTGCCCGCGCCCGCCTACCCGGACGACGTCCGGGCCCGTCTGGAGACGGACGCGCGCCAGATCATCGCCCGCTACCCGGACTCCCGGTCCGCCCTCCTGCCGCTGCTGCACCTGGTGCAGTCGGAGGAGGGGTACGTCACGCGCACCGGGATGCGGTTCTGCGCGGACATGCTCGGCCTGACCACGGCCGAGGTCACCGCGGTCGCGACCTTCTACACCATGTACCGGCGCAAGCCGAGCGGCGACTACCAGGTGGGCGTCTGCACCAACACCCTGTGCGCCGTCATGGGCGGCGACGCCATCTTCGAGGAACTCCAGGAGCACCTCGGCGTCGGCAACGGCGAGACCACCGGCGACGGCAAGGTCACGCTGGAGCACATCGAGTGCAACGCCGCCTGCGACTACGCGCCGGTGGTGATGGTCAACTGGGAGTTCTTCGACAACCAGACCCCGGACAGCGCCAAGCGCCTCGTCGACGACCTGCGCGCGGGACGGCCGGTCAGCCCCACGCGCGGTGCGCCGCTGTGCACCTTCAAGGAGACCGCCCGGATCCTGGCGGGCTTCCCCGACGAGCGCGAGGGCGCCGTGGAGGCCGGGGGAAGCGCGGGACCCGCCTCCCTGGTGGGCCTCAAGCTCGCCAAGGGCGAGGCCGCCCCCGCGCGCGTGGTGCACCCGCGCGGCGCGGCACCCCGGGACGAGCCGCCGCACGAGCCGTCCCCGGCACAGCACCTCAGCTCGCACGACGCGCCGCAGGACACATCGGCCTCCGACCCCGCCAACCCGGCCGGGCCCACCGCCGAGGAGGGGGAGTGATGACCTTGGCACCCGAACTGAAGGACATGAGCCCGGAGAAGCTGCTCGCACCCGTGCTGTCGGCCTTCTGGGACGAGGACAGGTCCTGGACGCTCGACGTGTACCGGCGGCACGACGGCTACGAGGGCCTGCGCAAGGCGCTGGCCATGTCGCCCGACGACGTCATCGCGTACGTCAAGGACTCCGGGCTGCGCGGCCGCGGCGGCGCAGGCTTCCCCACGGGCATGAAGTGGCAGTTCATCCCCCAGGGAGACGGCAAGCCTCACTATCTTGTTGTCAACGCCGACGAGTCGGAGCCCGGGACGTGCAAGGACATCCCGCTCCTCTTCGCGAACCCGCACAGCCTCATCGAGGGCATCGTCATCGCGTGCTACGCCATCAGGTCGTCGCACGCCTTCATCTACCTGCGGGGTGAAGTCGTCCCCGTACTGCGGCGGTTGCACTCGGCCGTCGCCGAGGCCTACGCGGCGGGCTACCTCGGCGAGAACATCCTCGGCAGCGGACTCGACCTCGACGTCACCGTGCACGCGGGCGCGGGCGCGTACATCTGCGGTGAGGAGACCGCACTGCTCGACTCGCTCGAAGGCCGCCGTGGGCAACCGCGGCTTCGTCCCCCCTTCCCTGCGGTGGCCGGCCTGTACGCCTGCCCGACTGTGGTGAACAACGTCGAGTCGATCGCGTCGGTTCCCGCGATCCTCAACCGGGGCAAGGAATGGTTCCGGTCGATGGGAAGCGAGAAGTCCCCGGGCTTCACGCTGTACTCCCTCTCCGGCCATGTCGCGAGCCCCGGTCAGTACGAGGCGCCGCTCGGCATCACGCTGCGCCAGCTGCTCGACATGAGCGGCGGCATGCGGCCCGGGCACCGCCTGAAGTTCTGGACGCCGGGCGGCTCCTCGACCCCGATGTTCACCGACGAGCACCTCGACGTCCCTCTTGACTACGAAGGAGTGGGCGCCGCGGGTTCCATGCTCGGCACCAAAGCGCTCCAGTGCTTCGACGAGACGACCTGTGTCGTACGCGCCGTGACCCGCTGGACCGAGTTCTACGCCCACGAGTCCTGCGGCAAGTGCACGCCCTGCCGCGAGGGCACGTACTGGCTCGTGCAGCTGCTGCGCGACATCGAGGCCGGCAAGGGCGTGATGTCCGACCTCGACAAGCTGAACGACATCGCCGACAACATCAACGGCAAGTCCTTCTGCGCCCTCGGCGACGGCGCCGCCTCGCCGATCTTCTCCTCGCTCAAGTACTTCCGCGAGGAGTACGAGCAGCACATCACGGGCCGGGGCTGCCCCTTCGACCCGGCCAGGTCGACGGCCTGGGCCGACCGCACGGAGGTGACCGCATGACCGTGACCACCAGCGCTCCCTCGGGCGGGGGAGAGGCGGCGGTCCCGAGGGAAGACCTCGTGACACTGACGATCGACGGCATCGAGATCAGCGTGCCCAAGGGCACCCTGGTCATCCGGGCCGCCGAGCAGCTCGGCATCGAGATCCCCCGGTTCTGCGACCACCCCCTCCTGGACCCGGCCGGCGCCTGCCGTCAGTGCATCGTCGAGGTCGAGGGCCAGCGCAAGCCCATGGCGTCCTGCACGATCACGTGCACGGACGGGATGGTCGTGAAGACCCACCTCACCTCCCCGGTCGCCGAGAAGGCGCAGAAGGGGGTGATGGAGCTGCTGCTCATCAACCACCCCCTGGACTGCCCGGTCTGCGACAAGGGCGGCGAGTGCCCGCTGCAGAACCAGGCGATGTCGCACGGCAACGCCGAGTCCCGCTTCGACGGCCGCAAGCGCACGTACGAGAAGCCCGTGCCGATCTCCACGCAGGTGCTGCTGGACCGGGAGCGGTGCGTGCTGTGCGCCCGCTGCACCCGCTTCTCCAACCAGGTCGCGGGCGACCCGATGATCGAGCTGGTCGAGCGGGGCGCGCTCCAGCAGGTCGGCACCGGCGAGGGCGACCCGTTCGAGTCGTACTTCTCCGGCAACACCATCCAGATCTGCCCGGTCGGGGCGCTCACCTCGGCGGCGTACCGATTCCGCTCCCGCCCCTTCGACCTCGTCTCCTCCCCGTCGATCTGCGAGCACTGCTCCGGCGGCTGCGCCACCCGCACCGACCACCGGCGCGGCAAGGTCATGCGGCGCCTGGCGGCCCTCGACCCCGAGGTCAACGAGGAGTGGATCTGCGACAAGGGACGGTTCGCGTTCCGGTACGCCCAGCTGAGGGACCGGCTCCAGACGCCCCTGGTGCGCAACGCCGAGGGCGAGCTGCGGCCGGCGTCCTGGCCGGAGGCGCTCCAGATCGCCGCCCAGGGGCTGCTCGCCTGCCGCGGCCGCACCGGCGTCCTCACCGGCGGCCGGCTCACCGTCGAGGACGCCTACGCGTACAGCAAGTTCGCGCGCGTGGCGCTCGACACCAACGACATCGACTTCCGCGCGCGCGTGCACAGCGGCGAGGAGGCCGACTTCCTGGCCGCCCGGGTCGCCGGCCGCGGCCGTGACCTCGACGGTACGGGCGTCACGTACACCTCCCTGGAGCAGGCGCCCGCGGTCCTGCTGGTCGGGTTCGAGGCCGAGGAGGAGGCGCCCGGCGTCTTCCTGCGGCTGCGCAAGGCCTGGCGCAAGCACGGGCAGCAGGTGTTCTCCCTGGCCACGCACGCCACGCGCGGGCTGACCAAGGCCGGCGGCACGCTGCTGCCGGCCGCGCCCGGCACCGAGACCGAGTGGCTGGACGCGCTCGCGAGCGGTACCGGACTGGAGGGCGACGGGGCGCGGGCCGCCGAGGCGCTGCGCGCCGAGGGCGCGGTGATCGTCGTCGGCGAGCGGCTGGCCGCCGTCGCCGGTGGCCTGACCGCCGCCGCACGGTTCGCCTCCGCGACCGGCGCCCGGCTGGTGTGGATCCCCCGCCGGGCCGGGGAACGCGGCGCCGTCGAGGCCGGCGCGCTGCCGTCGCTGCTGCCCGGCGGGCGCCCGGCGACCGACCCGCGCGCGCGGGAGGAGGTCGCCGCCGTCTGGGGCGTCGCCGACCTGCCGCACCGCTACGGCCGCGACACCGGCCACATCATCGAGGCCGCCGCCTCCGGCGAACTCCAGGCGCTGCTGGTGGCGGGCGTCGAGGTCGCCGACCTGCCCGACCCGGCACGCGCGCGTGCGGCCCTGGACGAGGTGGGCTTCCTGGTGTCGCTGGAGCTGCGGCCCAGCGAGATCACCGAGAAGGCCGATGTCGTCCTGCCCGTCGCCGCGGTCCCCGAGAAGGCCGGCACCTTCCTCAACTGGGAAGGGCGGGTGCGCTCCTTCGAGGCCGCGCTCAAGCCCGACCAGATGACGCGGCCCGTGGCGCCCACCGACGGGCGTGTGCTGCAGATGCTGGCCGACGCCATGGACATCCACCTGGGCCTGCCGGACCTGCGCACCACGCGCGCGGAAATCGACCGGCTCGGCGCCTGGGGCGGCCCTCGGGCCACCGAGCCGCTGGAGAGCGCGGGCCCGCTGCCCCGCCCCGCCGCCGGGGAGGCCGTGCTCGCCGGGCACCGGCTGCTGCTCGACCAGGGCGTGCTCCAGGAGGGCGACGAGGCGCTGGCCGGCACCCGGCACGCCGCGTACGCGCGCGTGTCGCCCGCCACGGCCGCCGAGGCGGGCGTCCAGGACGGCGATCCGCTGGCCGTGACCGGGTCCTTCGGCACGGTCGAACTGCCGCTGCGGGTGACCGAGATGCCCGACCGGGTCGTCTGGCTCCCGCTGAACTCCACCGGGGCCGGCGTCGCCTCCGACACCGGTGCGCGTCCCGGCTCCCTCGTCCGCATCGGCCCGGCGCCGCTCGCCGGCGAGGCCCCCAAGGAGGTGGAGGCATGAGCCCGTACCTCGCCGCTGAAGACCTCTCCCTGTTCGGCCACGACCCCTGGTGGCTGGTCGTCATCAAGGCGGTGTTCTGCTTCGCCTTCCTGATGGTGACCGTGCTGATCTCCATCGTCATGGAGCGCAAGGTCGTCGCCTGGATGCAGCTGCGCATCGGCCCCAACCGGCACGGCCCCTGGGGCATGCTCCAGTCGCTCGCCGACGGCATCAAGCTGATGCTCAAGGAGGACATCGTCGTCAAGCGCGCGGACAAGGTGGTGTACGTCCTCGCGCCGATCGTGGCGGCCATCCCGGCCTTCATGGCGATCGCGGTGATCCCCTTCGGCCCCGCCGGCAACGAGATCTCGATCTTCGGCCAGCGCACCACGATGCAGCTCACCGACCTGCCGATCGCGATGCTCTACATCCTCGCGGTCGCCTCCGTCGGCATCTACGGCATCGTGCTCGCGGGCTGGAGCTCCGGCTCGACGTACCCGCTGCTGGGCGGCCTGCGCTCCTGCGCGCAGATGATCTCGTACGAGATCGCCATGGGCGCCGCCTTCGCCTCCGTGTTCCTGTACTCGGGCTCGATGTCGACCTCGACCATCGTCGAGGCGCAGCAGGACCGCTGGTACATCGTGCTGCTGCCGCTGTCCTTCCTGCTGTACATCGTGACGATGGTCGGCGAGACCAACCGCGCCCCCTTCGACATGCCGGAGTCCGAGGGCGACCTGGTCGGCGGCTTCAACACCGAGTACTCGTCGATCAAGTTCGCGATGTTCATGCTCGCCGAGTACGTCAACATGGTGACCGTCTCGGCCGTCGCGACCACGCTCTTCCTCGGCGGCTGGCGGGCCCCGTGGCCCGTCAGCGCCTTCTGGGAGGGCGCGAACCACGGCTGGTGGCCGCTGCTGTGGTTCGTCGTGAAGGTCCAGCTGCTGCTGTTCTTCTTCATCTGGATCCGCGGCACCCTCCCGCGCGTGCGCTACGACCAGCTGATGAAGCTCGGCTGGAAGGTCCTCATCCCGGTCTCGCTGGTGTGGCTGATGCTCGTCGCGAGCGTGCGGGCGCTGCGCAACGAGGGCTACGACTTCACCGACATCGCCCTCTACATCGGCGGCGGCGTCCTCGCCCTGCTGCTGCTCTCCTTCGTCGCCGACATGTTCCGCGAGAAGAACAGGCCGCAGCCCGAGCGGAAGCCGGCCGCCTTCGACCCGATGGCGGGCGGGTTCCCGGTGCCGCCGCTGCCCGGACAGGAGCTTCCCCCCGTGCCCAGGCGCCGCTCGCGCCAGGCGCGTGAGCTGATTGTCAGTGGTGGGCCGGACACTGTCAGTGACGGATCTACGGATGGAAAGGAGGCGTCCGATGGCTGAGGAGCCCAAGGAGGCCGGGCAGACGAAGCCTGGCTTCCAGAACCCCGTGGCCGGCTTCGGCGTGACCTTCAAGGCCATGTTCAAGAAGCGGCTCACGGAGCAGTACCCGGAGCAGAAGAAGACCACGGCTCCGCGCTTCCACGGACGGCACCAGCTCAACCGCCATCCGGACGGCCTGGAGAAGTGCGTCGGCTGCGAGTTGTGCGCCTGGGCCTGCCCCGCCGACGCGATCTACGTCGAGGGCGCGGACAACACCGAGGAGGAGCGCTACTCGCCGGGCGAGCGCTACGGCCGCGTCTACCAGATCAACTACGCCCGCTGCATCCTGTGCGGACTGTGCATCGAGGCGTGCCCCACGCGCGCGCTGACGATGACCAACGAGTTCGAGCTGGCCGACTCCAGCCGGGCCAACCTCATCTACACCAAGGAGCAGCTGCTCGCCGGCCTCGAGGAGGGCATGGTCGAGCCGCCGCACGCCATGTACCCGGGCACCGACGAACAGGACTACTACCGGGGCCTGGTCACCGAGGCCGCCCCCGGCACCACGCGGCAGGTCGCCCACTCCGAGGGCGAGGTGGTCCAGGAGGCCGACTCGACCTTCGGCGGGACCGAACCGGCCTCGCAGGAGGTGATCGGGCGATGACCGGCCAGCTCGCCGCGTACACCACCTCCACCGGAGAGGCCGTCCAGTTCTGGGTCCTCGGCACGGTCGCCGTGCTCGGCGCCCTGTGCACCGTCTTCATGAAGAAGGCCGTGCACAGCGCGCTCTGCCTCGCCGGAACCATGATCATCCTGGCGGTGTTCTACCTCGCCAACGGCGCCTACTTCCTCGGCGTCGTCCAGATCGTCGTCTACACCGGCGCGATCATGATGCTGTTCCTGTTCGTGGTGATGCTCGTCGGCGTCACCGCGGCGGACTCCCTGAAGGAGACCATCAAGGGGCAGCGCTGGCTGGCCCTGCTGTGCGGGCTCGGCTTCGGCGTCCTGCTGATCGCGGGCATCGGCAACGCCTCCCTCAAGGAGTTCGACGGCATCGGCCAGGCCAACGCGAACGGCAACGTCGAGGGCATCGCCGCCCTGCTGTTCACCCGGTACGTCTTCGCGTTCGAGATCACCGGCGCCCTGCTGATCACCGCGGCCGTCGGCGCGATGGTGCTCACCCACCGGGAGCGCACCGAGCGCGCCAAGACCCAGCGCGAGCTGGCCGAACAGCGCGTGCGGGAAGGCACGTACCTGCCGCCGCTGCCCGCGCCCGGTGTGTACGCCCGGCACAACGCGGTCGACATCGCGGGCCTGCTGCCCGACGGCACCCCGTCCGAGCTCACCGTCAGCAAGACGCTGCGGGAGCGCGGCCAGCTCCGGGACGTGTCGCAGGAGGCGCTCAACGACCTGCGCGCCCTGGAACAGCGCGCCGAGGAGCGCCTGGAGCGCAGGGCCATCGAGCCGGCGACCTTCAAGCGGCCCGAGGAGGCGTCGAAGTGAACCCCGTCAACTACCTCTATCTCGCGGCCCTGTTGTTCACGATCGGTGCCACCGGCGTGCTGATCCGGCGCAACGCGATCGTGGTGTTCATGTGCGTGGAGCTGATGCTCAACGCCTGCAACCTCGCGTTCGTCGCCTTCTCCCGGATGCACGGCAACCTCGACGGCCAGATCATCGCCTTCTTCACGATGGTCGTCGCCGCCGCGGAGGTCGTGGTCGGGCTCGCGATCATCGTGTCCCTGTTCCGTTCCCGCCACTCGGCCTCGGTCGACGACGCCAGCCTGATGAAGCTGTAAGGGGTCGGTGAACCGTGACTAACCTGATTGCGCTGCTGGTGGCGGCGCCCCTGCTCGGAGCGGCGGTCCTGCTGTGCGGCGGCCGCAGACTGGACGCCGTGGGCCACTGGATCGGCACGCTGCTCGCCGGCGTCTCGTTCGTGCTCGGCCTCGTGCTCTTCGGCGACCTGCTGGGCAAGGACGCCGAGCACCGCACCCTGACCTCGCACCTGTTCAGCTGGGTGCCGGTCGAGGGCTTCCAGGCCGACGTGGCCTTCCGCCTCGACCAGCTGTCGATGACGTTCGTGCTGCTGATCACGGGTGTCGGCTCGCTGATCCACCTGTACTCGGTCGGGTACATGGAGCACGACGAGCGGCGCCGCCGCTTCTTCGGCTACCTGAACCTGTTCCTCGCGGCGATGCTGCTGCTCGTCCTCGCCGACAACTACCTGCTGCTGTACGTCGGCTGGGAGGGCGTCGGTCTCGCCTCCTACCTGCTGATCGGTTTCTGGCAGCACAAGCCCAGCGCCGCCACGGCCGCGAAGAAGGCCTTCCTGGTCAACCGCGTCGGCGACATGGGCCTGTCGATCGCGATCATGCTGATGTTCCTGTGGTTCGGCACCTTCGCCTTCGGGCCGGTGCTCGGCACGCACGGGGAGGCCGGGCTCGCGGGCGCGGCCGGTGAGGGCAAGCTCACCGCGATCGCCCTGATGCTGCTGCTCGCCGCCTGCGGCAAGTCCGCCCAGGTGCCGCTGCAGTCCTGGCTCGGCGACGCCATGGAGGGCCCGACCCCGGTCTCCGCCCTCATCCACGCGGCCACCATGGTGACCGCGGGCGTCTACCTGATCGTGCGCTCCGGGGCCGTCTTCAACGGCGCGCCCGACGCCCAGCTGGTCGTCACCGTCGTCGGCGCGGTCACGCTCCTGTTCGGTGCGATCGTCGGTTGCGCGAAGGACGACATCAAGAAGGCGCTGGCCGGCTCGACCATGTCGCAGATCGGCTACATGGTGCTGGCCGCGGGCCTCGGCCCGATCGGCTACGTCTTCGCGATCATGCACCTGGTGACGCACGGCTTCTTCAAGGCCGGGCTGTTCCTGGGCGCCGGTTCGGTCATGCACGGCATGAACGACGAGGTCGACATGCGGCGCTACGGCGGCCTGAGGAAGTACATGCCGGTCACCTTCGTCACCTTCGGTCTCGGCTACCTCGCGATCATCGGCTTCCCGGGCCTGTCCGGCTTCTTCTCCAAGGACAAGATCATCGAGGCGGCGTTCGCCAAGGGCGGCACCGAGGGCTGGATCCTCGGCGGCTGCGCCCTGCTCGGCGCGGCCATCACCGCGTACTACATGACACGCGTGATGCTGATGACGTTCTTCGGCGAGGAGCGCTGGCGTCACGCGCCCACGCCGTCCCCGGCCGAGCCCGACGTGGAGCCCGCCGCCGAGACGCGCGGCGAGCACGCCGAACCGCACCCGCACGAGTCGCCCAAGGTCATGACGATCCCGATGATCGTCCTGGCCGTCGGGTCGGTGGCGGGCGGCGCGTTCTTCAGCATCGGCGACCGCTTCCTGCACTGGCTGGAGCCGATCACCGGGCACGACCACGGGCACGCCCCGATCGGCGCGGCGACGGTCACCACGGCCACCGTCGTGTGCATGGTCCTCGGTGTGGCCCTGGCGTACCAGCAGTACGGGCGCCGCCCGGTCCCGGCCGTCGCCCCGCGCGGCTCGCTGCTCACCCGGGCCGCCCGCCGCGACCTGCTCCAGGACGACTTCAACCACATCGTCCTGGTGCGCGGCGGCGAACACCTGACGCGCTCCCTGGTGTACGTCGACCACACCCTGGTCGACGGGGTCGTCAACGGCACGGCGGCCTCGGTCGGCGGCCTGTCCGGGCGGATGCGCAGGCTGCAGAACGGCTTCGCCCGCTCCTACGCGGTCTCGATGTTCGGCGGCGCGGCGGTCCTGGTCGCCGCGACCCTGCTGATGAGGGCGGTCTGATACCGATGTCCTTTCCCCTGCTGACAGCGACGGCGGTGCTCCCGGCCGTCGGGGCCATCGCCACGGCCGCCGTACCGGCCGCCCGGCGCACGGCGGCCAAGTGGCTGGCGCTCGTGGTCTCGCTGGCCACGCTGGCGCTCGCGATCGCCGTCCTGGTGCGCTTCGACCCCGACGGCGACCGCTACCAGCTCACCGAGTCCCACGCCTGGATCAAGGACTTCGGGGTCCGCTACGAACTCGGCGTGGACGGCATCGCGGTGGCGCTGATCGCGCTCACGGCGGTCCTGATCCCGTTCATCATCCTCGCGGGCTGGCACGACGCCGACCCGCTGGAGACCGGCAGCAAGCGGTGGCGGCCGACGCAGGGCTTCTTCGCCCTGATCCTGGCCGTCGAGGCGATGGTGATCCTCTCCTTCGAGGCCACCGACGTCTTCCTCTTCTACATCTTCTTCGAAGCCATGCTGATCCCGATGTACTTCCTCATCGGCGGCTTCGGGGACCGTGCGCACGCGCACGGCGAGGACGCGGCCTCCACCCAACGGTCGTACGCGGCGGTGAAGTTCCTGCTCTACAACCTGGTCGGCGGTCTGATCATGCTGGCCGCGGTGATCGGCCTGTACGTGGTCGCCGGGAACTTCAGCCTCCAGCAGATCGCCGAGGCCCGCGCCGACGGCTCCCTCGACATGGCGACCAGCACGGAGCGCTGGCTGTTCCTCGGCTTCTTCTTCGCCTTCGCGGTGAAGGCGCCGCTGTGGCCGCTGCACACCTGGCTGCCCAACGCCATGCAGGAGTCCACCGCCCCGGTCGCCGTGCTCATCACGGCGGTCGTCGACAAGGTGGGCACCTTCGCGATGCTCCGCTTCTGCCTCCAGCTCTTCCCGGAGGCCAGCACGTGGGCGACGCCGGTCATCCTCGTCCTGGCGCTCATCAGCATCATCTACGGGGCGCTGCTGGCGGTCGGCCAGCGCGACATCAAGCGCCTGATCGCCTACGCGTCGATCTCGCACTTCGGCTTCATCATCATGGGCATCTTCGCGATGACCAGCCAGGGCCAGTCCGGCGCGACGCTGTACATGGTCAACCACGGCATCTCGACCGCCGCGCTGATGCTGGTGGCGGGCTTCCTGATCTCCCGGCGCGGCTCGCGGCTCATCGCCGACTACGGAGGGGTGCAGAAGGTCGCCCCGGTGCTGGCCGGCACCTTCCTCATCGGCGGCCTGGCGACCCTGTCGCTGCCGGGACTGGCGCCGTTCGTCAGTGAGTTCCTGGTCCTGGTCGGCACGTTCACGCGCTACCCGGTGATCGGCGTCATCGCCACCTTCGGCATCGTGCTCGCCGCCCTCTACACCCTGGTGCTCTACCAGCGGACGATGACGGGACCGGTGAAGCCCGAGGTGGCCGCGATGCCCGACCTGCGGGTGCGGGAGTTGGCCGTCGTGGCCCCGCTGGTCGTGCTGCTGATCTTCCTGGGCGTCTACCCGAAGCCCGTCACGGACATCGTCAACCCGGCGGTGCAGCAGACCATGTCCGACGTACACAAGAAGGACCCCCAGCCCGAGGTGGAGGCGGCCAAGTGAGCGCATCAGCCGTCCACAGCCTGTGGACAACGGCGGCAACCGCGGCCGAACCGATCTCGAAGATCGACGCGCCGAAGTTCGAGTACGGGCAGTTGGCGCCCACCTTGATCATCGTCGGCGCGGCGATCCTCGGGGTGCTCGTCGAGGCGTTCGTGCCGCGCAAGTTCCGTTACCACGCCCAGATGTTCCTGTCCGCCGTCGCGCTCGCCGCCGCGTTCGCCGCGGTCGTCGCGCTCGCGGCGGACGGGTACGGCACGACCAAGGCGCGCATCGCCGCGATGGGCGCGATCGCCGTCGACGGTCCGGCGCTCTTCCTGCAGGGCACGATCCTGCTGGCGGGCCTGGTCGGCCTGTTCACCTTCGCCGAGCGGCGGCTCGACCCGGTCGTGCACGGCAACCGCGTCGACTCCTTCGCCGCGCAGGCCGCGTCCGTGCCGGGCAGCGAGAGCGAGAAGGCGGCCGTGAAGGCCGGGTTCACCACCACCGAGGTGTTCCCGCTGCTGCTCTTCGCGATCGCCGGCATGCTGATCTTCCCGGCGGCCAACGACCTGCTGACGCTCTTCGTGGCGCTGGAGGTCTTCTCGCTCCCGCTGTACCTGATGTGCGCGCTGGCCCGCCGCAAGCGGCTGATGTCGCAGGAGGCGGCGGTCAAGTACTTCCTGCTCGGCGCGTTCGCCTCGGCGTTCACGCTGTTCGGCATCGCGATGCTGTACGGCTACGCGGGCTCGATGTCGTACGCGACGATCGCGTCGGTCGTCGACGGCACGGTGCAGGACGTCACCCCGGCGCTCGCCGGCACCATGGGCAACGACGCGCTGCTGCTGGTCGGCGCCGGTTTGCTGGTGATGGGCCTGCTGTTCAAGGTGGGCGCCGTGCCGTTCCACATGTGGACGCCGGACGTGTACCAGGGCGCGCCGACGCCGGTGACCGGCTTCATGGCGGCCGCGACCAAGGTGGCCGCCTTCGGCGCCCTGCTGCGCGTCCTGTACGTGGTGCTGCCCGGGCTGCGCTGGGACTGGCGGCCGGTGATGTGGGGCGTGGCGATCGTCACCATGCTGGGCGGTGCGATCGTCGCGATCACCCAGACCGACATCAAGCGGCTGCTGGCGTACTCGTCGATCGCGCACGCGGGCTTCATCCTCGCGGGTGTCATCGCCACCACGCCGGACGGTGTGTCCTCGGTGCTGTTCTACCTGGCCGCGTACTCGTTCGTGACGATCGGCGCGTTCGCGGTCGTCACGCTGGTGCGGGACGCGGGCGGCGAGGCCACCCACCTGTCCAAGTGGGCCGGGCTGGGGCGCAGGTCCCCACTGGTGGCGGCCGTGTTCGCGGTGTTCCTGCTGGCCTTCGCGGGCATCCCGCTGACCTCCGGGTTCGCCGGGAAGTTCGCCGTGTTCAAGGCGGCGGCGGAGGGCGGCGCGGCTCCGCTGGTGGTGATCGGTGTGATCTCCTCGGCGATCGCGGCGTTCTTCTACATCCGCGTGATCGTGCTGATGTTCTTCAGCGAGCCGAAGCCGGAGGGGCCGACGGTGGCGGTGCCGTCCCCGCTGACCATGACCGCGATCGGGGTCGGCGTGGCGGTCACGCTGGTGCTGGGTGTGGCGCCCCAGTACTTCCTGGATCTGGCGGGGCAGGCGGGCGTGTTCGTACGCTGACGCGGCGCCTGCCTGCCTGCACGTGCGGCCCGGCATCCCTTCGGTGGGTGCCGGGCCGCTGTCGTGTCCGGGGCAGGCCGTGGTTACTCGCCGCTGTCGTCACTCGCCGCCGTGGCGGCGTGGCTTGATGGCGGTGAGGTCCAGGTCCACGGGGAAGGGGGCGCTCACCTTCATCCGCTCGCGGAAGATGCCCACGCTGGTGTATGCGCCGATGGTGGGCTCCAGCTCGAAGGCGTGCACGGCGGCGAGGCCCTTCTCGTTCTCCACGCGCCAGTAGTGGGGGATGCCGGCCCGGGCGTACTTCAGCGGCTTGGTCTCGCGGTCGCGGGAGACGGAGTCGGCGGAGACGACCTCGATGGCCAGCAGGACCGCGTCGGCCGGGTACCGGGTCTGCTCCGGGCTCTCCACCACGTCCCCGCGCACCACGATCACGTCCGGCTCGGGCCGGTTCTGGCGGTCGATGTCGATGGTGAACTCGCGGACGACCTCGAACTCCTCCGGAGCCAGGGACTGCAGCTGCCAGTTGAAGAAGTCGACAGCGCGTGAGTGGAAGAGAGTCTGCGGACTCACGAAGACGAGGCTCCCGTCGATCAGTTCCGTGTGCGGAGGCAGATTCGGAAGCCGGTCCAGGTCGTCGGCGGTCCAGCCGCCCTCCGGCGGGATCGGCCAGGTGGGCGTGGACGCCTTCGGTGCGACGCTCATCAGTGCTCCCATGGGACGGAGTCTCGCCGGTGCATTCAGACTATCCGCCGGGCAACGGGCGGGTCTCCCGCGAACCTGTGAACGGTGATCGTGTCTTGACACGGGCCGGACCGGGCGGCCTGTGGATAACTCCGGGGCTGTCGGTGGCGGGCCCTATCGTGGACGCAGTGGTCGAGGGACGACGTACGGGGGACGGGACGATGGGCGGGACGGGCGGTATCGCCGAGATGACAGTGACACAGAGCGAGGCGCTGGCCACGCTGCACCGGGTGTTCGGGTACGACGCCTTCCGGGGTGAGCAGGAGGCCGTCGTCGAGCACGTGGTGGCCGGCGGCGATGCCGTCGTGCTGATGCCGACCGGCGCCGGGAAGTCGCTGTGCTACCAGATTCCCGCCCTGGTCAGGCCAGGTACGGGCGTGGTCGTCTCGCCGCTCATCGCGCTCATGCAGGACCAGGTGGACGCCCTGCGGGCCCTCGGTGTGCGGGCCGGGTTCATGAACTCCACGCAGGACTTCGACGAGCGGCGGACGGTCGAGGCCGAGTTCCTGGCCGGGGAGCTGGACCTGCTGTACCTGGCGCCGGAGCGGCTGCGGCTGGACAGCACACTGGACCTGCTCTCACGCGGGAAGATCGCCCTCTTCGCGATCGACGAGGCGCACTGTGTCTCGCAGTGGGGCCACGACTTCCGGCCCGACTACCTCGCGCTGTCGCTGCTCGGCGAGCGCTGGCCGGACGTGCCGCGCATCGCGCTCACGGCGACGGCCACCCGGGCCACGCACCGGGAGATCACCGAGCGGCTGAACATGCCGACGGCCCGGCACTTCGTGGCGAGCTTCGACCGGCCCAACATCCAGTACCGGATCGTGCCGAAGGCCGACCCGAAGAAGCAGCTGCTGAGCTTCCTGCGCGAGGAGCACCCGGGCGACGCGGGCATCGTGTACTGCCTCTCCCGCAACTCGGTCGAGAAGACCGCCGAGTTCCTGACCCGCAACGGCATCGAGGCGGTGCCGTACCACGCGGGCCTGGACGCGGGCACCCGCGCCGCTCACCAGTCCCGGTTCCTGCGCGAGGACGGGCTGGTCGTGGTGGCGACCATCGCCTTCGGGATGGGCATCGACAAGCCCGACGTGCGGTTCGTCGCCCACCTCGACCTGCCCAAGTCGGTCGAGGGCTACTACCAGGAGACGGGCCGGGCCGGCCGGGACGGACTGCCCTCGACGGCATGGATGGCGTACGGGCTCAACGACGTCATACAGCAGCGCAAGCTGATCCAGTCCGGCGAAGGGGACGAGTCCTTCCGGCGGCGCGCCCAGGCCCACCTGGACGCGATGCTCGCGCTGTGCGAGACCGCCCAGTGCCGCCGGGGCCAGCTGCTGGCCTACTTCGGCCAGGACCCCGACCCGGCGGGCTGCGGAAACTGCGACACCTGCCTGACCCCGCCGGAGACCTGGGACGGCACGATCGCGGCGCAGAAGGTGCTGTCGACGGTGGTGCGGCTGCAGCGCGAGCGGGGGCAGAAGTTCGGCGCGGTGCAGATCGTCGACATCCTGCTGGGCAGGCGCACGGCCAAGGTGATCCAGTTCGACCACGACCAGCTGTCGGTGTTCGGCATCGGCCAGGAGCTCACCGAGGGCGAATGGCGGGGCGTCATCCGGCAGTTGCTGGCCCAGGGGCTGCTCGCGGTCGAGGGGGAGTACGGCACGCTGGCGCTGACCGAGGCCAGCGGCGCGGTGCTGCGGCGGGAGCGGGACGTGCCGCTGCGCAAGGAGCCGAAGAAGCCGGCGCCGTCCCGCGCGGCCGCCTCCTCCGGCCGGGGCGAGCGCAAGCCCAAGGCCGCCGCCGCCGAGCTGCCCGAGGAACTGCTCCCCGCCTTCGAGGCCCTGCGTGCCTGGCGCGCCGAGCAGGCACGTGAGCAGGGCGTCCCGGCGTACGTCATCTTCCACGACGCCACCCTGCGGGAGATCGTGAGCGTGTGGCCGACCTCGGTGGCCCAGCTCGGCGGCGTCGGCGGGGTCGGGGAGAAGAAGCTCGCCACCTACGGGGAGGGGGTGCTCGGGGTGCTGGCGTCGCTGGGCAGGCCGTCCGGCACGGCCGCGGCGCCCGCCGGGGACCCGGGCGGCCCGGACCACTGGCCCGAGCCGGGCGAGGAGCCGGAGCCGGACGACTGGATATAGCCGGCTGTGCGGCGGTCCGGATAACCGCCGGGGCGGCGGCGGTCCGGCCCGGGCGCGGGCGCCCCGGACTCCCCGGCGCCCGGACGGCACGGCGTCACAGCGCCCGTGCCGCGTACGCCCGGACGTCCGCGTCCGTGTCGGTCGTGGCCGTGGCGAGCGCCGCCCGGGCGTCGTCGCCGGCGGTGTGCCGGGTCAGGGCGAGGACGGCGGCCTTGCGGACGTCGGCGTTCGGGTCGGCGAGGGCCTTGGCGAGGGCAGGCACGGCGACCTCCGGGTCGGCCGCGGACAGCGCGGTGGCGGCACCGGACCTGACCTGCCAGGCCGGGTCGGACAGCGCCTCCACGGCCCGTGCGGCGAGCGGCGCCGGGATGCCGGTGGTGCCCAGCGCCCCGTAGGCGGCGCCGCGCACCAGGGCGTCCGGGTCGTCGGCGAGGCCGGACAGCGCCGCCCGGACGGCGTCGGCTGCCGGGCCGGCCGGTGCGTCCTCCGCCAGGAGTCCCGCGCCCACCGTGGCCAGGCCCTTGGCGATGGCCACGCGGACCTCGCGGGACGGGTCGGCGGTCGCCGCGCGGGCCAGCGGTGCGGCGGCGTCGACCGACACCAGGGCCCGTACGGCCTCGATGCGGACGGTGCGGTCGGCGTCGGACAGGGCGTCGGCGAACAGACCGGCATCGCCCAGGCGCAGCGCCCGCAGGACATCCAGTGCGGCGGCGCGCACGACGGGGTCGGGTTCGGTCAGGGCGGTGGCGAGGGCGTCGCGCAGGGCGGGTTCGGGCGGGAGCGTCTCGACGAGTTCCCGCAGGGACGCGGCCGCGGCGGCACGCACCTCGGCGGCGGGGTCGGTGAGGGCGGCGGCGAGGGCGGGACCCGTCCCCGCCGGGAGGGTCTCGGTGAGGACGGCGACCGCCTCGCGCCGGACGGCGGGCACGGGGTCGGTCAGGTACGGCTCCAGGGCGGGCAGACCGGGCTGCTCCTCGGCCTCCGCGAGGGCGACGAGTGCGAGGAGCCGCGCCGAGACCTGTTCGGGAGCGGGCTCGGGCAGGGCGCCGGACGACGGCAGCCGGGCGGCGTCCGCGCGCTCGGCGTCCGGCCCAGCGACCCGGGCCGCCACCGGCGCCACGTCCCGTGACCCGGCCGTCGCCACGTCCTCGGCGTGGACCTCGCCCAGACGGCGGGAGGGGCCGCCCACGGGGGTGAAGCCGTCGACCGGAACGAGATAGGGAGCCACGGGGCGCGCCGTGAACTCCATCGCACCAGAGGGGGACTTGTGCAGATCGAGATGGTGGAAACAGGACGCGTCGTCGCGCTCCGGGTGGTCGAGACGGTCGTGGTAGAGGCCCCAGCGGGACTCCGTACGGGCCAGGGAGGCCCGGGCGGCCATCTCCGCGCAGTCTCGGATGAAGGTGACCTCGGCGCAGCGCATCAGCTCGTGCGGGGTGCGGGCACCCATCGCGGCGATCTCGGCGCGCATCCGCTCGAAGGCCTCCAGCGCCAGCGACAGCCGGGCGCCCGACTTGGGCGGGGCCACGTAGTCGTTGACGAACCGGCGCAGCTTGTACTCGACCTGGGGCTGCGGCGGGCCGTCCGGGTTGCGCAGCGGGCGGTAGATCAGCTCGTGCGCCTCCCGCAGCTGCTCGGCGGGAAGCTCGCCCTCGTAGGCCGTGTACCGGGACGCGTCCGCGCCCGCCAGGTCGCCGAAGACGAACGCGCCGATCATGTAGTTGTGCGGCACGCAGGCCAGGTCGCCGGCCGCGTACAGGCGCGGGACGGTGGTCCGGGCGTGGTCGTCCACCCGGACGCCGGAGGCCGAGTGGCCGCCGCACAGGCCGATCTCGGAGATGTGCATCTCGACGTCGTGGGTGCGGTAGTCGTGGCCCCGGCCGGAGTGGAAGGTGCCGCGGGTGGGGCGCTCGGTGGAGTGCAGGATCGACTCCAGGGCGGCGACCGACTCCTCCGGCAGGTGGGACAGCTTCAGGTAGACCGGGCCCCGGTCGCTGGCCACCTCCGCCGCGAACTCCGCCATCATCTGCCCCGACCAGTAGTCGGAGTCGACGAAGCGTTCGCCGTGCCGGTTGACCTGGTAGCCGCCGAAGGGGTTGGCGACGTAGGCGCAGGCGGGACCGTTGTAGTCCTTGATCAGCGGGTTGATCTGGAAGCACTCGATGCCGGTGAGTTCGGCGCCCGCGTGGTAGGCCATGGCGTAGCCGTCGCCCGCGTTGGTCGGGTTCTCGTACGTGCCGTACAGGTAGCCGGAGGCGGGCAGGCCGAGGCGGCCGCAGGCGCCGGTGGCGAGGATGACGGCGCCGGCGCGGACCGACACGAACCGTCCCGTGCGGGTGTTGAAGCCCGCGGCGCCGACGGCCCGGCCGCCGGCCGTCAGCACGCGCACCGGCATCACCCGGTTCTCGATGCGGATGAGCTCCCGCATCTCGCGCCGCCGCAGCTGCCGGTACAGGACCTTCTTGACGTCCTTGCCCTCGGGCATCGGCAGCACGTACGAGCCGGAGCGGTGCACCTGGCGGACCGCGTACTCGCCGTGCTCGTCCTTCTCGAACTTCACGCCGTACGACTCCAGCCGCCGCACCATCGCGAAGCCGCGGGTCGCGGTCTGGCGGACGGTGGACTGGTCGACGATGCCGTCGTTGGCGCGGGTGATCTCGGCGACGTAGTCGTCGGGTTCGGCGCGGCCGGGGATGACCGCGTTGTTGACGCCGTCCATGCCCATCGCGAGGGCGCCGGAGTGGCGGACGTGCGCCTTCTCCAGCAGCAGCACCCGCGCGCCGTGCTCGGCGGCGGTCAGGGCCGCCATGGTGCCGGCGGTGCCGCCGCCGACGACGAGGACGTCGCAGGAGAGCTCTTCGGCGTCGGTGAGGGCGGGGATCTCCGTCACAGGGTCCACCACAGGGCCTTTCAGGTACCGAGGGAGGTGAGGACTTCGCGCCGCAGCGCCACACGCGCCGGGTCGTCGTGGGCCGTACGGTCGCGGGGCCGGGGCACGTCGCGCACGGCGGTCAGGCGGCCGTCGCCGAGCAGGGCGACGCGGTCGCCGAGGAACAGGGCCTCGTCGACGTCGTGGGTGACGAAGACGACGGTCGCGCCGGTACCGTGCAGCACCTCCACCAGCAGGTCCTGCATGCCGGCGCGGGTCTGGGCGTCCAGGGCGCCGAACGGCTCGTCCATCAGCACGGCCCGGGGCCGGCCGGCCAGGGCACGGGCCAGCTGGGCGCGCTGGCGCTGCCCGCCGGAGACACGGTGCGGCACCTGCCCGGCCTGCGCGGCGAGTCCGACCCGGGCCAGCCAGGCCTCGGCCTGGGTGCGTCGCTCGGCGCGGGGCAAACCCCGGATGGCCAGCGGGAGTTCGACGTTGGCGCGCAGGGTGCGCCAGGGGAGCAGGGCGTCCTCCTGGAAGACCAGGGCACGGTCCGCCGCCGGACCCGTCACCGGCCGGCCGTCCTGCTCGACCGTCCCGGCCAGCGGCGGCAACAGCCCGGCCAGGGTGCGCAGCAGGGTCGACTTGCCGCAGCCGGACGGGCCGACCACCGTGAGGATCTCGCCCGGGGCGACGTCCAGGTCGGTGCCGCGCACGGCGGGGGCGCCGGGACGGCCGAGCGTGACCTCGCGCAGGGTGAGCCGGGTGCCCCGCGTTTGCGCGGCAGCCGCCCCCTGCCCCGCGGTGCGGGGCCCGGCGGCCGGGCGGGTCTCAGACGAGGTGCTCATCGCGTGCCTCCTGGGGTCCGGGCCCGGCCGGGGCGGGCGGCACGGGCACGGCGGCGGCCCGGGGGAGCCGGGGCCGGCCGGCGGGGACGTACGAGGTGCGCGGCAGCCAGCGGGTCAGGCGGCGGCCGAGCAGTTCCACGGCCGTGGACGTGACCCAGCCGAGCACGCCGATGGTCACCATGCCGACGAAGACGCCCGGGTAGTCGACGACCGTGTAGTCCTGCCAGGTGCGGTAACCGACGCCGTACTGGCCGGAGATCATCTCCGCCGAGATCACGCAGATCCACGACACGCCGATACCGACCGACAGCCCGCCGAACACACCGGGCAGCGCGCCCGGCAGGACGACCGAGCCGAGGATCCGCCACCGCCCGCCGCCCATCGTGCGCACCGCCTCCTCCCACACGGGGGTCAGCGCGCGGACCGCGTGCCGGGTGGAGACCAGCACCGGGAAGAAGGCGGCGGCGCAGGTGATGAAGACGATGCCCTGCTCGTTGGAGGGGAACAGCAGGATCGCGACGGGAACCAGGGCGATCGCCGGAATCGGGCGGACCACCTCCAGCAGCGGGCCGAGCAGGTCCTCGGCGAGCCGCGAGCGCGCCACGAGCACGCCCGTGGCCACGCCGAGCACGGCCGCCAGCAGGAAGCCGGTGAGGATGCGGGTCAGGCTGTCGGTGAGGTCGGTCCAGTAGTCGGGGCCGGACAGCCGGGCGGCGAAGGCGCGGGCCACGTCCGTGACGGTCGGGAACTGCGAGAAGCGCAGCCACAGGTTCACGTCCAGGCTGGTCAGCAGCTGCCACAGGCCCAGGGCGGACAGCAGCGAGGCGGCGCGCAGCGCGTACCGGGTCATGACGCCCGCTCCAGCGCGTCGGCGTACGTGACGACCCGCGCGCCCCCGTGCCCGGCGACGTACGCCTGGGCGGTCTCCGGGGCGACGAACGGCAGGAGCTTCTCGCCGTCGGCCACCCACACCGCCTTGTCGGCGAACCAGAGCGTGCCGGTGGTGGCGTCGGGGACGTAGGCGGCGCGGATGCCGTCCTGGTGTCCGGCGACGTACCGCAGCAGCTCGGCGGGGGAGGGGAAGGTGCGGGTCTGCTCGGCGCCCTTGGGCCAGACCTCGCTCGCGGCCGGCGCGGGCCGCGCGGCCAGGCGCCGGGCGTAGGAGGCTCCGAGGGCCTTCCTCACGTACTGGTCGTCGACGAAGGAGTCCACGTCGATGTCGCCGGTCAGCTTCGCGGCCTTCAACACCGGCACGTCCTGCTTCAGGGCGGAGACGAGCTGCGGCTTGACGGCCGGGTCGAAGGTGGCGATGCCGTGGGCGCCGTTGTAGAGGTAGACGACCTCGGCGGGCAGGCCGGTGGCCCGGGCGACCTTCTCGGCGGCGGCCACCGGGTGGTCGTTCAGGTAGTCGGTGGCTTGGGCCTGGGCCTTCAGGAACGCCTCCAGCACGGCCGGGTGCTGCTTGGCGAAGTCCTCGCGGGCGGTGACGCCGTGGAAGGTGGGCAGGTTCAGCCGCGCACCGTCGTACAGGGCCTTCGCCTTGCCCTGGAAGGCGAGCAGGCCCGGCCAGGCGACGAACTGCGACAGGGCGTCCGTACTGCCGGCCGCGAGGGCGGAGGCGCCCACCGCGGGCTGCTGGTTGAGCTTCTCGATGCCCTTGGCGGGGTCGATGCCGGCGCGTTGCAGGGCCCGTACGAGGGTGCCGTCGGCGGCCGAGCCGACGCTCGTGGAGACCTTCTTGCCCTTCAGGTCCTTCAGGGAGGTGAGCTTCGAGCCGGGGGCGGTGACGACGGTGTTGAGGCCGCCGCGCAGGTTGTAGCCGGTGACCGACACCAGGTGGGTGGGGCGGCCGAGCTGCTTGCCGCGGGCCGCGTTGATGAGCAGCGGGAAGTCGCCCATCGAGCCGATGTCGATCTTCCCGGCGGTCATCTGGGCGGTGATGGGGGCGCCGGTGGCGTAGTCCTGCCAGTCCACCTTGTAGGTGTGGCCGTCGTGGAGGGCGTTCAGCTGCTTCTCGAAGTAGCCGAGGGAGCGCAGCAGGGTGCCCGCGGTGACGGTGTTGATGGTCTTGGACTGGTAGCCGACCGTGACGGTGACCGTGGCGCCGTCACCGGCCTCGGCGCTGCCGCCGCAGGCCGTCAGCGGCGCGAGCAGGAGGGCGGCGGACAGGGCGAGTGCGGTGTTCTTCAGGGGACGCATGGGAGTTCGGGCCTCTCACCGGAGCAGATAGGGCATGTTGACCGTGACGGCTCCGGTGGGACAGCGGGCCGCGCACGGGCCGCAGTACCAGCACTCGTCGACGTGCATGTAGGCCTTGCCGGTGCTGTCGTCGATCGCGAGGGAGTCCAGCGGGCACATGTCCACGCAGAGCGTGCAGCCGTCGATGCACTTCGACGCGTCGATGGTCACGGGCACGTCGGCCCGCTGGGGCACCAAGGGCATGGCTGTCTCCAGGGAGGTGCTGCGGGGATGGGTGAGGTCACAGGGACCGGTGCAGCAGACCGCTCATCGTGATGCGGTCGCCGCGGAAGCGGATGAACTCCAGGTCCACCGGGCGGCCGTCCGCGAGGTGCGTGAGGCGTTCCAGCATCAGGACGGCGGCGCCGCGCGGAGCCTCCAGCACGGCGGCGGAGTGGGCGTCGGCGGTCACCGCCTCCAGGGTGATCTCGGCGTGGCCGAGCGGCCGGCCGGTGACGGCTTCCAGGAGGCGGAAGACGTCGGTGTTCTCCAGGTCCTCGCCGAGCAGGTGGGTGCCGATGTCGAGGGGGATGTAGGTGAGGTCCAGGGAGAGGGGGAGGCCGTTCAGGCGGCGCAGGCGTTCGATGTAGAGGACGTCGGTGCCGGGCGGCACCCGGAGGCGTTCGGCGACCGGGGCGGGTGCGGGGGCGGGGCCCATCGTGCGGACCTCGTTGGTGACGCGGCCGTGTTCGCGCAGGGTTTCCGCGAGGCCCATCAGACGGTCGAGGCCGTGGGGGTACTTACGGCCCACGACCACCGTGCCGACGCCGGGCTGGCGTGCCACGAGGCCTTCGGCGCGGAGCAGGTCGAGGGCCTGGCGGACGGTGTTGCGGGAGGCGCGGTAGTCGGCGGCGAGGGCGGACTCGTGGGGGAGGGTGCCGTCGGGGTGGGCGCCGGTGAGGATCTGGTGGCGGAGCAGGTCCGCCAGTTGCCGGGCCCGGTCCGCACGCAGCCGGCGCCGCGTGCGGTGGGCGGCGACGGTGGTCGCCGCGCCGTGGCCGGCGGCGTCTCGGATGCGGTCGGTGGGTGGCATGGCCGGAACCATACCTATCCGGTGGGAATAGTGGTGTTGCGAGAGTGTTGCGCCATCCTTCGGGGCGTCAGATGGCGCGTTGACCTGCGGTTCTCCGCCGGGGCCGGGCAGATCCGCCACCGGTTGCCTGCCATCCCGGTGTCCCGGCCGGCCCGGGTCGTCAGTTGAGCGCTGTCAGCCCCGGGGCGAACGCGATCAGCAGCGGGAGCAGGGGGACCAGCGCCGCCACCGTCGTCGTCAGGGCGCGGTGCCGGCGGCCGAGCCGGGGCGGCGGCTGCAGAAGGCGGTCGACCCGTTCGCCCAGCAGCCGGTGGCTGGAGGCGCAGGACAGTACGCCGCGGTGCTGGTTGAGCTCGATCAGGGCCAGCGCGGTGGTGAGGTGACCGCAGCGCCGGGAGGCCGTGTCGTCCGCGGCCAGTTCGACCAGGCGGTGCGTCTGGTCGCAGAAGTGGGCGAACAACGGCACCCGGGGGAAGCCCGTGGCCAGGGCCGTCGACAGGTGCAGCAGCCAGTCGTGGCGGGCCCGGGCGTGGCCGCGCTCATGGGTGAGGACGGCGTCCACCTGGTGGTCGGTGAGCCGGTGCAGGGCCCCGGTGGTGACGATCAGCTGCGGCGGGCTGCCCGGCATCCACCAGGCGTCGGGGTACTCGTCCTCCAGGACCAGCAGCGGACCCCGGGCGGCGGGCAGCCCGGCGGGCAGATCGGGGGCGCGCTCCCGCAGGTGGGCACGCGCCTGGGCGCGACGCCGGCGCGCCTCGACGAGCTCACGGGCGAGCATCGCCGTCGTCCAGGCGGCCCCGCAGGCCAGCAGCACGGTGAGCACGGTCGCCCAGACCGGCGCCGAGGACAGGTCGTACGCCTCCGTGACACCCGGCGGGGCCGGGGCGAACAACTGGGCGCGGACGGTGCCGAAGACGGCGGCGGCGCCCAGCGCGAGCGCCGACAGGCAGCACAGCAGGACGGTGGCCACCAGGCACTGCCACACCCACAGCGCCACCACCGGCTCCCGTTCGGGCCAGGAGGCCCGCGTCAGTGCACGGGGAACGGGAACAGCGGCCGTCACGGCGACGGCACTCAGCAGGAGCAGGCAGACGGTCATGCCACGGGCTCCGGTTCCTGGTCGGAAGAAGGGCGGCTTCAGGTCGTGCGGTGCCGGGCGGCGGCCGTGCACCCCCTGCGCCGAGGTACCGGACGCCCCTGCGTCGAGGTACCTGACGCGCACATGCGCACCGCCCGACGCCAAGTATGACGGCGCCGGGCGGTGCGAGGCAGGGGTCGCCGGACATCGGACACGAACGAGGGCGGCCGCCCGTCGGTGGGGGCGGCCGCGCCCGCGCCTCACTCCGACGGCACCACCCGCCCCGTGACCTCCCCGAGCCCCACCCGGAGCCCGCCCGGCCCCGGCGCCCAGGCCGTGAGCGTCACCACGTCGCCGTCCTCCAGGAACGTCCGCTTGCCGTCGGGCAGTTCGAGGGGGTCGCGGCCGTTCCAGGTCAGCTCCAGCAGCGAGCCGCGCTGGGACGGCTCGGGGCCGCTGACCGTGCCGGAGCCGTACAGGTCGCCGGTGCGCAGGGAGGCGCCGTTGACGGTCATGTGGGCGAGCTGCTGCGCGGCCGTCCAGTACATGGTGGAGAACGGCGGCTCGGAGACCACGTGCCCGTTGATCGCCACGGAGATCCGCAGGTCGTAACCGCCGGGCTCGGCACCGGAGTCGTCCAGGTACGCCAGCAGCGCGTGGGTCCGCTGCGGCGGTGCCACCCGGGCCTCCTCCAGGGCGTCCAGCGGGGTGATCCACGCCGACACCGACGTGGCGAAGGACTTGCCGAGGAACGGACCGAGGGGCACGTACTCCCAGGCCTGGATGTCGCGCGCGGACCAGTCGTTGAGCAGGCACAGGCCGAAGACGTGCTCGCGGAAGTCGCCGAGCGGCACCGGTGTGCCGAGCCGCGACGGGACGCCGACCACGAAGCCCACTTCGGCCTCGATGTCCAGCCGGACGGACGGCCCGAACACGGGCGCCTCGTCGGCCGGGCCCTTGCGCTGCCCGGACGGGCGTACGACGTCGGTGCCGGAGACCACGACCGTGCCGGAGCGGCCGTGGTAGCCGATCGGCAGGTGCTTCCAGTTGGGGGTGAGGGAGTCGGCGGCGTCGGGGCGGAAGATCTGCCCGACGTTGCGGGCGTGGTTCTCGGAGGCGTAGAAGTCGACGTAGTCCGCCACCTCGAAGGGCAGGTGCAGGGTCACCGAGGACAGCGGGTGGAACAGCGGGGCGACGGTCTCCCGGTGCGACGGCACCGTCACCCACGCCGTCAGCGCCCGCCGCACGTCCGACCAGGCGGTGCGGCCCGCGGCCAGCAGCGGGTTCAGGGACGGCTGCGCCAGCAGGGCGGCGTACGGGGAGCCGAGCGCCCGCGCGGCCGCGCCGGCGTCGAGGACGTGGTCGCCGAGCCGGACGCCCACGCGCCGTTCCGGCGAGCCGGGGAGCGAGAACACGCCGTAGGGCAGGTTGTGCGGGCCGAAGGGGTCGCCCTCGGGGACATCGAAGGGGGGCATCGGGTGCTGCCTCGCTTTCGTGTGCGCCATGTGCTCCACGAGTCCGTGGGTGGGCCACACGTTACGTGCACCGCGCCCGTCCTGGGCAGAACCGGAGGGGCCGCCTGGGGCGCTCCCGCACCGGAAGTTATCCACAGAACGGGAGGCAATCTTGACGGAGCGGTGCGAACAGGGCGACTCTGAGCGGGTGCCGGAAGGCCTCGGGGAGGGGGCGGTCCAGGGCACATCAGGGGGGCGGATGGCCAGTGGAGGGGCCGGCCGCGGCTTCGCGCACGGGGGCTCGCAGCCGAGACGGCTGGAAGAGACCATGCGCGGCCGACTGGGCCGGGAATGCGTGTACGTACCGTCGTGCCGGTTCGGGTTGTACGTGGCGTTGCGCCACTGGTGCCCGCCCGGCGGACGGGTGCTGATGTCGCCGGTCAACGACGACGTCATCTTCTTCGTCGTGCTCGCGGCCGGACTGCGGCCCGTGCAGGCACCGTTGCACCCGCTCGACGCCTCCCTCGACATCGATGCCGTGCCGGACGAGGTGTGGGGTTCGCTGTCCGCCGTGCTCACCACGAACCTGTACGGCAACCCGGACCCGGCGCCCCGACTGCGGGCCAGGTGCGACGCGTTGGGTATCCCGCTGTTCGAGG
The DNA here is from genome assembly GCF_040678435.1 of Streptomyces sp. NPDC052682. NCBI lineage: Bacteria > Bacillati > Actinomycetota > Actinomycetes > Kitasatosporales > Streptomycetaceae > Streptomyces > Streptomyces sp. NPDC052682. Next base: position 446,757 of record NZ_JBFATS010000002.1, read on the forward strand.
ACGCGGCGCACGCCATCGGCAGCGAGACGGGCGGCCGGCCGGTCGGGGCGTGGGGCGACGCCGCCGTCTTCAGCCTCTCCAAGCACGTCGGCGCCAAGGCGGGCGGCATGCTCGCCCTCGCCGACCCGGGCCTGCGCGCGGCGGTGGAACGGACCCGCGCCGAACTGCTCCTGCCCCGCCGCCCCACCGCCGAACTCGCCTACGCCGTACGGCCGTACGCGGAGGCCGCGGTCCGCGGACTGCGGCTGCGCGGCGCCGCCTGGGCGGCGATGCGGCTGCTGGGGCTGACCGAGCGCGAGGAGATCCGGATGCCGCTGCGTCCGCGGGAGCTGGCCCGCGCCGGCCGGTCGGCACCCGGCCTCGACGCGTACGACCCGTGGGTACGGGTCGACATGCACGACTACCGCCTCACGCCCGGCCGGCCGCGGCTGCGGCGCATCGGGCGGAAGCTGGAGCGGCTGGACGAGGTGCTGGCGGCCTGCCGGGCGGGCACGGAGCTGCTGCTGTCCACGCCGTGGGCCAAGCCCACCGGCGCCGCTCAGCCGCTGTTCCGGGTGCCGCTGTTCGTCGCCGACCGGGACGCGGCGATCGCGGCCCTCGCCCGGCGGGGCATCGTCGTCGGCTACCTCTACGACCCGCCCCTGGACGACTACGCGGGCCCGGACTTCACCGATCCCTCGCCCGCCCCCGAGGCGGCGCGCTGGTTCGCCCGGCACGCCCTGCCGGTGGACCCGCTGCGTGCCCGGGAGGCGGTCGAGGTGCTGGAGCGGTGCGGGGCGAGGCCGGTCCAGGCGCCGGGAGGACGGGAACCCCAAGGGCTGAGCAGGGGAGGGCTGGGTCCCTCCCGTGGCTGAGGCCCAGGTGCACGAGCACGCCGAGGCACGCGCCGCCGGCCGGTCGCGGGCCGCCCCCGGCGGGCACGGCTCCGACTCACTGTTCAAGAACGCCTACTTCCTGATGCTCAGCACCGGCGTGTCCGCCGTGCTCGGCCTCGGCTTCTGGCTGGTGGCCGCGCGGTACTATGCGGAGGAGGCGGTCGGGCAGGGCTCCGCCGCCATCGCGGCGATGCGGCTGCTGGCCAGCATCACGGCCACGACGATGATCGGCGCCGTGGTCCGCTTCGTGCCCCGCGCGGGACGCCGGACCGCGCGGCTGGTGTGGGGCACGTACGCGGCCAGTTCGCTGATCGTCGCCCTGGCCGCGTGCGTCTTCCTGCTCACCCTCGACCAGTGGGGGGCGTCGTACGCGCCGCTCGGCACCCCGGCGGCGGGCGCGGTGTTCGTCGCCGCGTGCGTGGCCTGGGCGCTGCTCACCCTCCAGGACGGGGTGCTCACCGGGCTGCGCAAGGCCGAGTGGGTGCCGGCCGGGAACGCGGTGTTCTCGGTCGGGAAACTCGTCCTGCTGGTCGTCTTCGCCGGGGCCATGCCGGTGCTCGGCATCTTCGTGTCCTGGGCCGTGGCGATCGCCTTCTCCACCCTGCCGCTGGGCTGGCTGATCTTCCGCAGGCTCATCCCGCGCCAGGCCGCCGCCGACCGCCACCTGCAACCCCCGCAGGTCCGCGAGATGGGCCGGTTCCTGGCCGGGGACTCGCTCGGCGCGCTGTTCAGCCTGGCGATGATCAACCTGCTGCCGGTGATGGTCGCGGTCCGCTTCAGCGCCGCCGAGAACGGCTACTTCTACGTGGCGTACACCGTCGGCGGCACGATGGAGTTCATGGCCATCAACATGGCCTCCTCCCTCACCGCGCACGCCTCGCACGACCCGCGGCAGCTCGCCGACGGCGTCCGCGGGGCGCTGCGCCGCATGACGCTGCTGCTGGTGCCGGTGGTGCTGGTGCTGGTGCTGTTCGCGCCGCAGATCCTCGCGCCCTTCAGCCCGGACTACGCCGAGCACGGCACGACGGTGCTGCGGCTGCTCGCCCTCGGCGCGCTGCCCAGGGTCGTGGTGGAGCTGTACATCGGCGTGCTGCGCGTCCAGGGCCGTACAGGCGTGCTCGCCGCGCTCCAGGGCGCGATGTGCGCGCTGGTGCTGGGCAGCGCGGCCGTGCTGTTCACCCCGGCCGGAATCGCGGGCGCCGGCTGGGCGGTGCTGCTGAGCATGACCCTGATCGCCGTGGTGTCCGTCACCGGGCTGCGCTCGGCGCTGCGCCGCGGTGAACGGCCCGCGGACCGGCCGCCGGACACACCGGCCTACGGCACCCGCTGGGCCCGGCTGAACGCCACCGCCGGGTACGGCACGAGCTGGGCGCGCCGGGCCGCGTACGCGCACCAGAACACCGACGAGGACACGGTCACCCTGTTCATCGGCAGCCCCGGGTACGAACGGGAGGCCCTGCAGGCGGACACGCTGGCGTTGATCGTCCGCCCGCACCACCCGGACGCCGGTGACGCGGGCGACCTGGGCGACGCGAACGACACCGACGCGCCCGAGCGGGACCGGACCCGCCCGCTCCAGGACGGCACACCCCAGGACGGCAAGCCCGGCCCCCGGCAGCAGAAGGCCCCGCGGGCTCCGGCCCCGCCCGAACAGCCGGAGCAGGCCCCCCGGGACCACCCCGCTCTGCGAGGTGCTCTCTGGACGGTGCTCGCGCTGGCCACCGTGCTCTACTGGGCGGCCCTGCGCGACCAGCCCTGGCTCGGCGGCGACGCCACCGCCACCCGGCTCACCGGGCGTCAACTGCTCGAGGACCTCCCGGTCACCGCGCTCGTGGCGACCGCCCTGCCGCTCGTCGTGTTCGTGGCGTCGGTGACGCTGTGCGCCCGGCGCGACCCCTGGCTGCCCGGAGCCGCGCTCGCCGCCGCGCTGCTCGCCCTGTACGCCGCTCCGGTGGCGCTCGGCCGGGCACCCCGGGCGGTCGGCGGGGCGTGGTACACCCAGGCGGCCGGCGCCCTCGCGGACGCGGCCGGACTCGACGGGCCCGGGCCGCTGCTGCGCTGGATACCGCAGGCCTGTCTGCTGCTGTGCCTCGTACCGCTGGGGTCACTGCTCACCGGCCGGGCCGGCGGGCGGCGGGCCTGGCCGGCCCGCTGGGGCGTGCTGTACCTGATCGCGGTGGGCTGCTGGGTGTGGCGGGACGACCTCGCGCCCCTCGCCCCGCCCCTGTTCGTCCTGCTGGCCGTGCCGGCCCTGCTGCTGCCGTACCGGAACCGCACCGGGGACGGGGCTCAGCGGGGCGGCACCGGCTGGTGGAAGTAGCGGTTCCGCCCCGCCTCCCGGTAGCCCTCCAGGCCCGGCCCGTCGTTGACGGTCAGATCGCACACGGCCTTCTCGGAGGTCGGCCGGTTCCAGTGCACCAGCGCCTTCACCTTGGGCAGCTGCCGCACGGCCTCGGGGATCCGGGCGTACCAGTCGCGCTGGCGCCGCGGATCGTCCGGGTCGGGCGCGGTGGCGAACTCGGCGAGCATCACCGGCTTGTCCTCGGAGATGTTCGCCCGCAGCCACGCGTAACCGGGCCGCTGGCTGCGCAGGAAGTCCTTCCAGTCGGTGGTGCCGTGGCACCGGTAGTAGTTGTACTGGTCCATGGCGATCCAGTCGACGTACGCGTCCCCCGGGTACAGCGCCTTCATGTCCCTGGCGCTGCCCAGGTAGCCGGATACGGTCCACACCCACACCACGTTGCCGGCCCCCAGCTTCCGGAACCGGTCGTGGAGATGGCGGTAGGCCGCGACGAACTCCTCCGGGGTGCCCGCGCCCTCCTTGATCCGGGCGTCGGTCTCCTGGTCGAAGGAGAGGAAGATCCGCTTGCCGTAGGCCTTGATGCGGCGGATCTGCGGGTCCAGGATCTCCTCGTCGTACTTCCCCGAGGCGATGTTCTTCCAGCCGAGCTGGGTCTCCGTCCAGCCGGCGTGGTGCGGCTCGGTCCAGATCGTCGACTCCCAGGCCAGCATCAGCAGCCGGTCCTCGCCCAGTTCCCGCTCGTCGGGGGTGAGCAGGTGGCCGTCCCGCTCGGTGCCCGACATGTCGTGGTAGTTGTACACGAGGTCGAGCCTGCGCCCGATCCGCTTCTCGAAGCCGAGCACCGCGTCCTTGAGCGAACCGTTCGCGGCGTAGGGCACATAGGCGCCCCACCAGGCACCGCAGGGCGGGACCAGCGTGTCGGTGGGGGCGCACGGCCCGGTGGGCAGCGGGTCCGAGGCCCCGGGGGACGTCGCCTCCCGCGCGCCGCCGGCCCAGATGCCGAGCCCGGCCAGCAGCGCGGCCACCGCCACCAGCACCACGGCCGTGTAGGTGCGCCTGGCGCGCCCCATGTCCGTCTCCCCACGCCACCTGGGCGGCCTGCGCAGCCCCGTCATGTGCCACCGCCGGAGGGCCCGTGGGTGGCGCGTTCGGCGGCGCCGCGCCGCGCGGCGGGCAGCGGCAGCCCCGGCAGGGCCGCCACGACCGTGGTGAAGACGGCGAGCGAGACCAGGAAGGCGGTCATCGAGAAGCCCTTCACCAGGAACAGCGAGGTCGCGGTGAGCACGCCGAGCGAGGCACTGATCGGCGCGGCGAGCGCGACGGCCTCCAGCCGGGCACCGGGGGCCAGCCCGCCCGGCTGCGGGTACAGCGCCGCGCAGCCCGGGCCGAACAGGGTGAACAGCAGCACCGGGATCCAGCGCAGCGGGGACGGCCCGGGCACGGCGGTCGCGGCCAGCGCGACCCAGCCCGAGGCCGCCACGACCACTCTGACCTGACTGACCTTCGACGTCACGCGCATCACCGGATCACCTTGTGGTCGTTCCTCGGACGGCCGGGCGGTACTCCAGAACGACTCCGTACGGATGGCGCTCGACGGTCCGGAACAGCGGCGACCTCGACAGCTTCGCCCGCAGGGTCGCGAAGCCGCCGGCCGGCAGCAGGCCCTCGCCCGCGGTGTAGACGTCCTGGGTGCGGGTGAGGAGGACGTACGCCCGGGTCCCCGGCGGGATGCCGTCGGCGAGGTACCGGGCCGGGTCCTTCAGCATCCTCTCGTTCTCGGGGAGTTCCTGCTCGGCGAAGAACCAGTGCTCCAGACGGTCGTAGCGGTGCAGCGCCTGCGGGAAGGAGCCGCTGGTGGCCAGGATCAGCGAGCCGTCCGGGGCGTCGTCGAGGGCCCGGGTGACCAGCGCGGTCTCCTCGGGCGGCGTGTAGTACATCTTCTCCTTGCCGTAGTACGACGGCAGGAACCCGGCAAGCAGCGCCAGCAGCACCGCCGGCAGCACGAACGCCGAGGCCCTGCGCCACCGGGCCTTCGCCCGACTGCGGTGGGTGCCCTCCAGGGCCGGTACGAGCGCGGCGGCGGCGAAGAAGGCGGCACCGGGCATGCCGAAGAGGTAGACGCGGAAGAGCATCTCGCCGCCGTAGTCGTTGACGGCGAACAGCGGCACCGGGGCGGCGGAGACCAGCAGCAGCGGCAGCGCGCTGCGGGTCAGCCGGCGGCGCAGCACCACGGCGGCCCCGGCCAGGGCGGCGACCGCGAGGACCATCAGCACGTTGGCGGTGCCCGCCAGTTCCGGGCCGGGGCCGGTCAGCTGCCCCGCGTAGCCGGCGCGGGAGTTCTGCGTCAGCTCGCCGATCGACTCCTTCAGGGTGGAGAGCGTCTCGACGAACAGCGGCCGCCCCATGGTCAGGTCCCAGGTGAGCATCAGCAGCGCGGCGACGGCCAGCAGCCCGAGGTTGCGGTAGCGGCGGGTGAGGTTGAGGGCGAGCAGGCAGATGCACAGCATCACCGGGGTGAGCTGGTGCGTGGCGTTGACGGCGGCGATCAGGGGGGCGAGGATCAGCACGCTGACCGCGCGCTGCCGGTTGCCCGTGGGCGGTGGCACCGGGGCGGCGGCCGGGTCGAGGAACGTCCGGTCGCGCAGCCGTCCGGCGGAGCCCGGGCGCACGAAGTGCCGCAGCACCACCGCGATGACCGACAGGTGCAGCAGGTAGGCGAGCCCCTGCGGGGCGAAGTAGTCCTGGCCCACCCAGTTGGCGAGCTGGAAGATCCACACGGCGGTCCACACCAGGCGCCAGTCCTGGCAGAAGGTGCGGTAGATCAGCACCAGCACCGGGATCGTCAGCAGGCCGAGGACGATCGGCGCCCAGTTGGCGTACACGGCGGCGCTCTGCACGCCGAAGGCGCGCACCAGGCCCGCGTTCAGGGTGAAGAAGCCGGGCCACTGGTCGTAGGCGGACATGTTGCCCGACAGGGCCGCGTGCGGCCGCAACTCGCCGTTGCGCAACAGGGTGTTGACGACCGCGTCGTGTTTGGAGGACCACGGGTAGCGCACCGCGTCGTACAGCACCGCGGGGGGCGCCTTCAGCGCGCACAGCAGCGCGGCGCAGTGCGCGGCGGGCCACCAGGGAGCGGTGCCCGCGCGCCGCAGACTGAGCACGAAACCGGCGGTGAGGACCAGCAGCGAGAGGTAGTAGGCGGGCGGGAGGCGGTCCAGCAGGCCGTAGTCGCCCATGTGCCGGAAGCCGATGCGGGGCAGTGCGTACCCCCACAGCGCGGCGGCGAGCAGCAGGGTCAGCAGGCCCGCGTCGGGCGGACGGCGCGGGATCCACCGCGCCCTCCGGTCCCCGCCGGACGTCGGAGCGCCGGGGCCGGTCGCCGGGGCGGGAGCGGGCAGCACACTGCTCTCAGCGGTCGGTACAGGCACATGTTGCTGCACGCTGGGACTCCCCTCCCCCGGGCCAAGTATAGGAATTTCGACTGCTTTTCACACCAAAATCGACAGAGTCGGGGGAGACCTCCCGGGCGGCGCGCGGCCGGGGTCAGCCGGCGAACACCGGACCGCGCACGACCGCCCGGGCCCTGCGGTACCACCGCCAGCCGACCGTCCTCGGGCCGTCCCGGTAGGGCGCGACCCGCGCCCCCGAGCCCGCGAGCCAGGCCTCCACGTCGGCGAGGGTGTGGCCGCGCCGCACGATGAGCCGGGCGATGCGGTACGGCTCGTCGCGGTCCGAGCTGAGCGCGTGGCGCACGGCGGTCGCGGTCTCGTACCCGGCCCGGGCCGCCATCGCCCGCACGCGCGGGCTGCTGTAGCCGTGCGGGTAGGCGAGATGGTCCACGCCATGGCCGAGCGCGTCCTCCAACTCGGCCTTGGAGGCGCGCAGTTCGTACGCCAGGTCCTTGGCGGACAGCGTGTCGAGCTGGGCGTGGGTGACCGTGTGGCTGCCGATCTGAATGCCGTAACGTTCCAGCTCCGCCACGCGGGCCAGGGACATCATCGGCGCGGGCGGCAGGAGGCTGCGGCCGCCCGGGGCGAGGGCCCCGGTGGTGAGGTACGCGGTGGCGGGCAGCCCCCGCTCGGCCAGCGCCTCGGCGGTGGGCCCGGCCAGGTCGGCGAACCCGTCGTCGAAGGTGAGCAGCACCGGCCGGGGCGGCAACGGGGCCCGGCCCGCCAGGTGATCCGCGAGCGCGCCGATGGTGACGGGCGTACGTCCGCTGGCCACGACGGCGTCCAGCTGGGCCGCGAACTGCCGTGGGGTGACGGTGAACTCGGCGATCCAGCCGGGCGGTTCGTCCATCACGGCGTGGTAGAGGAAGACGGGGATCCGCCGGCCCACCGCGTGGGCGGCCGTCCGGCGTGCTCCTCCCGCCGCCCGGGGTGCCCCTCCCGCCGTCCGGGGTGCCTCTCCCGCCGCCCGGTGCCCGGGCCTCGCCGTCGTCCGCCGGGGCGGTTCCGTCGTCGGGCCTCTTCCGGTGACGTCGTCCTGGGCCGTCATCTCGACCTCCGATCGTCTGTGCGCAGGGCGCTCCGGGCGCGGGCGTAGCCGAGCGGGCCGTGGAGCATGCCCCTGCGCTGGAGGCGGGACAGGCGGGCCGGCCAGGGGTGGGTGCGGGTGTCGTGGTCGCCCGGTGAGCCGGTGGCGTCCGCGTCGCGGCGGGCGGTCAGGGCGCGGGCGTGGGCGAGGCCGCGGGGCAGCCGGGCGAGGAACGCCGGCAGCAGGGACGGGCGGCGGACCAGGAGCGCGGTGAGGTACGCGGTCAGTCCGGCCCCGTAGCCGTACGCCTGGGTCTCCAGGTCCCGCCAGGTGTCCCGGTGGTGGTGCCACACCAGGGCCTGCGGCGTGTAGCGCAGCCGGTGGCCCTCGGCCAGGACGCGGACGAAGCCGTACAGGTCGTCGCCGCCCCGGGCGGCCGTGCCCGCGCCGGTGGCCGGGTCGAAGCCGCCGACCGCGCGCAGCACCCCGGTGCGGAAGGCCATGTTGGCGCCGGAGCCGAACCGGCCCGCGGTGAACGGGAACAGCGGCTCGTCGGCGGGCGGGTGGAAGGGGTCGTACGTCCGTGGGGTGAAGCCCTTGGAGAAGCCGCCGTGGCTCTCCAGCAGCACCTGGGCCGGTGTGCTCAGCCGGGCCGGCAGGATCAGGCCGGTGGCGCAGCCGAGGCGCGGGTCGGCGGTGAAGGGCGCGGTCAGTTCGGTCAGCCAGCGCGCATCGGCCACCACGTCGTCGTCGGTGAAGGCGACGACCTCGCCGCGGGCCTGTGCGACGCCCCGGTTGTGGGCGACGGCGAGGCCGGGCACCGGCTCGGTCACGTACCGCACGCGCTCGGCGTACTTGCGCGCGACCAGCTCGCGGGTCCGCGTCGTCACAGGGGCGTTGTCGACGACGACGATCTCGAAGTCCGGGTGGTCCTGGGCCAGCAGCGAGTCCAGGGCGCGGGCCAGCTGCTCCGCGCGTTCCCGGGTGGCGACGACGACCGTGGCCGGCGGCGGTGCGGGTGGTGCCTGCGGCCGGTCCTCGCCCGCCCGTGCGGCCAGGTCCCGGGCGGGCGGGGCGAGCACGGACCGGGGGTCCGCGCCCGGCGGGACCCGGCCGAGCAGCGTGCCGACCGGCCTGCCCCGCTTCCTGACCAGCACGAACACCTCGCCGGACGTCACCGGCGGGCTGCCGGGCCCGGGGTGGAGCCAGACCTCCTCCCCGTCCAGGTCCAGCTCGGCGACCTGCAGCGGTGCGATGCTCAGGAACCGCCGGATCTCCTCCTGCGTGCGCGCTGTACGGGACATGTGCCCCTCCCCCTCGTGGCCCCCTGTGCCCCTGTGCCCCCGTGCGCCGTCACGCCCGGCGCAGCCGGGCACCGGCCTTCAGCGTCCGCGCGGCCAGCGCCGCGAGCCGCGGCCGGCCGCGCACGAAGCTGTGCGCCCGGCGCGCGGGCTCGCGGCTGAGCCAGTGCAGCGCGGCGCCCGCCCCCGGACGCGTCACCGCGCCCTCGTACACGGGCAGTTCGCCCGTCTTCAGCGCGTCCTTGTACTCGGCCGCGCCCCGCCCCATGTCGAGCATCCCGATGCCCCCGGCCGCCGCCGCCTCGGCCATCCGCAGGTGCAGCACCAGACCCGGCGAGTACTTCGCGAACCGCGGGTCGTACGCCGGGAACCAGCAGGCCAGCACCGAGGCCGAGCGCAGCCCGAAGTGCGCGGCGACCGGCCGGCCGCCGGCGTACAGCACCGAGAGTGTGCCGCTGCACTCCGGCGCCCGGGTCCCGGCGAGCCGGGCCACCAGCCGGGTGATCCACTCCTGCGCGAACCGGTCGCGGCGGCCGGTGCGGCGGTACTGCGCCGACTTCCACTCCATGAGGGTGCGCAGCGCGGCCGGGTCCCGCTCGTCGAAGACGAACCGCACCTCGCCGACCTGGCGGCCCAGCCGCCGCTCCTTGGCGAGGGTGGTCCTGAGGAACTTCGGCGACTGGGCGCGCAGCACGGACTCGTACGTCTCGTAGCCCTTGGCCACGTCGATGACGTAGGCGGGGTGCTCCTCCGCCGCGTACGGCGTGAACAGCTGCTGCTCGGCCTCCAGGTTGTCGAAGACGTAGCTCGACAGGGAACAGCCCCGCAGCAGCGCGCCGGTGTCCGGGCGCAGGCCCGGCAGCAGCACCGCGCCCTGGCTGTCCGACACCCCGAGCCCGATCGCCCGGCCCTGCCCCAGCGCACCCTGCTCGTAGGGCAGGAAACCGACCGGCTCCCGCCCCTCGTACAGCACCGCGACCCGGGCCCGCGGCCGTACGCGGCCCACCGCCTCGGTGAACTCCGGCTCCATGAAAGGGTTGCGCGGCGCCTGTGACCCGGCGCGCAGCTCCCGCCAGCGCTCCCTCTCCCCCTCGCCGAGCTCCTCGGGCATCAGCACGCGCATGCGTCCACTGCGTCCGTTGCTCAACCTGACCCCCCGATCAAGTCCCCCCTGGACACTTGGAAGGTACCGCCCGGGACCACCAAGGCGGTAGGGAGCGGAGCATCTTGTTGCCAAGTGGTGCGAAGACCTTCAACCGTGCGGTAACCGGCCATGCCGGAAAGGCCTTTCCGGGGCGGGAGGCGTGCGGCAGGCGATGAGTCGGACGGGTCCGCGGTCCGTATTCTCTGATCATGGCCGCACCCCTCGCTTACTCCCTCATCGCCACCGACCTGGACGGAACGCTGCTGCGCGGCGACGACACCCTGTCCGACCGGTCCTTCGCCGCGCTCGCGCGGGTGGCGGACGCCGGTGCCCAGCACCTCGTGGTGACGGGCCGCCCGGCACCGAGAGTGCGGCCGCTCCTGGACGACCTGCGCTGCGAGGGGCTCGCGGTGTGCGGGCAGGGCGCGCAGGTGTACGACGCCGGCGCCGACCGGCTGCTGTGGTCCGTCACGCTGGACCGGGAGCTCGCCGAGACCGCGCTGGAGAAGGTCGAGGCCGAGGTGGGGGAGGTGTACGCGGCCGTCGACCAGGACGGCGTCGACGGGCTCACGCTCATCGAGCCGGGCTATCTGATGCCGCACCCGACCCTGCCGGCGCTGCGCGTCGCGCGGCGCGCGGACCTGTGGTGCGCGCCCATCAGCAAGGTGCTGCTGCGCCACCCCTTCCTGTCGGACGACGAACTGGCGGCAACGGCACGCGCGGTGGTGGGGTCCCTCGCTTCGGTGACGATGTCGGGGCCGGGCACGGTCGAGCTCCAGCCGTGCGGCATCACCAAGGCGACCGGGCTGGCGCTGGCCGCCGAGCACCTGGGTCTTGGCCGGCACGAGACGATCGCCTTCGGCGACATGCCCAACGACATCCCGATGTTCGAGTGGGCCGCCCACGGCGTCGCGATGGCCAACGCCCATCCCGAACTGAAGGCGGTGGCCGACGAGGTCACCCTGTCGAACGAGGACGACGGCATCGCCGTCGTCCTCGAGCGACTGTTTCCCGGCAGCCGGCTCTAGTAGGGCCCGAAGACGTTGTCGATCGAGCCGTACCGGTGGGCCGCGTAGTTGCAGGCCGCCGTGATGTTGGCGACCGGGTCGTAGGGGTCCCAGGACGTGCCGTCCACGTGGTACGCCTGGAAGGTCGGGTCGATGACCTGCAGCAGGCCCTTGGACGGCGTGCCGGCGGCGGCGTTGGAGTCCCAGTTGTTGATGGCCAGCGGGTTGCCGGACGACTCGCGCATGATGTTGCGGTAGATGCCGTCGTAGGACCCCGGGATGCCCTTGCGCGCCATGATGTCCAGCGCTTCCCGGATCCAGCCGTCGAGGTTGTCCGGGTACGTCGTCACCGAGGCCTGGGTGGCCTGGGCGACGGACGCGGCGGGCTTCGCGGCGGGCTGGACGGCGGGCTTCGCCGCCGGCTTCGCGGCGGTGGACGACTTGGTCGCGCCGGCCTTCTTCTCGCCGGCGTCCGCCTCGGTGGTCCTGACCTTCAGCTTCAGGCCCGGGTGGATCAGCCCCGGGTTGTCGCCGACGGCCGTGCGGTTGTCCTTGTAGAGCTGACGCCAGCCGCCGCGCACGTCGTACCGGTCGGCGATGCGGTAGAGGGTGTCGCCCTTGGCCACGGTGTACGTGAGGGTCTTGGGGGGCTGGACCACCTGGGGCGCGGTCCGGGCGACCGTGGCGGGCGCCGTCTGCGGGAGCTGGGCGGCGTTCGCGGTCGTCGCGGCCAGCAGGGGGAGGGCGAGCGCCGCCCCGCCGGTTCCGGCGGCCACGACACCTCGGGTGAGCGGATTGGTTCTGGGGCGGCGGTGCTTACCTCGTCCGGGCATGCTGTCGTTCCTCTCCGACGCCTGCGAGGTGAGCTGTCGGGTTCGGGCGGGAGGTGCCCGGCCGCGTGGGCGCGGCTTCACCCCGAGCCGGACCGGTGCGAGCACCGGTCCGGCGGCTTACCTGGGTCCCCCGCTCCTGCCGTGCGTGAGTGAAGTGGTCATCGGTGGCACGGGCGGCGGCAGGATTAGGCGTCCGCCCGGCAGGGCGGGAACGTATGCGAGAGCACATGTCGGGAACAAGTGCCGACGTCACAGATCACGCTGGTTGATCTTGCCTTGGGGGATTTGACGCGCTTGATCCTTTGCGGTCGCCAAGTTCAACTGGCGCTTTCGGGAAGGCGAAACGGCGGGGTGTGGTGTGATGAGATGGGTGTGGCGGAAGTGACTTACTTCACTGATCGCCGGCCCGGTGCGCATGTCCGCTCAAGAGGCGAATTCGCTTGCTATTTGCGGCAAATCGGGCGTGCGGGCAGGATGACCGGCATGACGAGGCGCCGGTCGATATATTTCTGTATGTATCTGGTCTTATCAGTCGATCAAAAACATAACGGGCGTGATCGGATACCGCCCGGCCTGTAACAGCGGGCGCTGGCGGTGATCGAAACGTGACCGGATACGCTGACTCGAGTGAGGGCAGCGACCTATCGACAAACCGTGTAATCGCCAGCAGACACCAGCAGACAGGAGACCCCTCGTGACCGTCGTCGGGCCATTCGGGCTGAGCGTGCGGGACCAGGCTCTCGAAGCCGATGTCCAGGCCGGATTGGCGGCTGTCGAGGAAGGGCTGCTCGAGGCCACCAAGAGTGAGGTGCCCTTCATCACGGAGGCCGCCCAGCACCTGGTGCGCGCCGGGGGCAAGCGGTTCCGGCCGCTGCTGGTGATGCTCGCCGCACAGTTCGGCGACCCGTACGCCCCCGGGATCGTGCCCTCCGCCGTCGTCGTGGAGCTGACCCACCTGGCCACGCTGTACCACGACGACGTGATGGACGAGGCGGCCGTACGGCGCGGGGTGCCCAGCGCGAACACCCGCTGGGGCAACTCCGTCGCCGTCCTCACCGGCGACTTCCTCTTCGCGCGCGCCTCGCAGATCCTGGCCGACCTCGGACCCGAGGCCGTGCGGGTGCAGGCCGTGGCGTTCGAGCGGCTGGTCACCGGGCAGATCCTGGAGACGGCGGGGCCGCAGGATGGGCGCGATCCGGTCGACCACTACCTGGACGTGCTGGGCGGCAAGACCGGCTCGCTGGTGGCGGTCTCCTGCCGGTTCGGCGCGATGATGTCCGGCGCCGACGAGACGGTCGTGGACGTCCTCACCCAGTACGGCGAGCGGCTCGGCGTCGCCTTCCAGCTCGCGGACGACGTCCTGGACATCGCCTCCGACTCCCACGAGTCCGGCAAGACACCCGGCACGGACCTGCGCGAGGGCATCCCCACCCTGCCCGTCCTGCGGCTGCGCGAGCGGGCCGCCCGGCTCGGGCTCGCCGAGGACGTCGCCCTGTGCGAGCTGCTGGACTCCGACCTCACGGATGACGGCCGGCACGCCGAGGCGCTGCGCCTGCTGCGCGCCCACCCGGCCCTGGACCAGGCGCGCCGGGACACCGTCCGCTACGCGGAGGAGGCCCGGGCGGCCCTGGCCCCGCTGCGGGAGGGGCCCGCGAAGGCGGCCCTGGTGGAACTGTGCGACGCGGTGGTGCACCGGGCGGGGTAGTCCCCGGCCCTGCTCGACGGCGTGCCTCGCAACGACGGTGTGTTCCGGGCGGTGTCTGCCCCTACGACCCCTACGGGTCGGGGGAGACACCGCCCGGCCGTGTCATACCGGAGCAGTACACGGAGTTGAGCCCGGGGTCTGACGCAACCATCGGACGGATTTGGTCAGATGGAAACCACGGACTTCACCACATCTCACCGATTCGGGTGAGAATGGCGGCTCGACGAGGAACCGGTGCGAGGACTCGAGATGGACAGCCGCCGCCGACCACGGAGGTAGGGCACAGATGGCACCGTACGCATCCGACGACAACACGACCGCCGGGGAGACCGACGACCTGCCCGCCGGCCGGCGCAAGGCCGCGCGGTACGTGGTCCCGGTCGCGGTGATGGGCGTGGCGGCCGCGACGATCGGACTCGTCCCCGCGCTCGCCGACTCCGGCGACCCCGACCTTCCGAAGATCACCGCCGAGCAACTCATCGACAAGATCGCGAAGTCGGACGTCCAGCAGCTGTCCGGCACGGTGAAGATCACCACGGATCTCGGGCTGCCGGACCTCGGCGGGCTGGAGAGCGGCCTGATGTCCGGCGCGGCCCGGCACGGCGCGGACGGCGGCTCCTCCGCCGACCCCTCGGCCAAGCTCACCGAACTCGCCTCCGGCACCCACACCCTGCGCGTCGCCGCCGACGGCCCCGACCGGCAGAAGCTGTCGCTGCTGGAGAACGCCGCCGAGTACAGCCTCATACACAACGGCAAGGACGTCTGGGGCTACGACAGCGCCTCGAACGAGGTCTACCACGGCACGGCGGCCGACCACGGCGCGCACGGCAGGCAGCAGCCCCCGGCCACGCCGAAGGACTTCGCCGAAGAGGCCCTGAAGGCGGTCGACCCCACCACGTCCGTGACCGTCGACGGCACCGCGCAGGTCGCCGGGCGGGACGCGTACAACCTGGTCGTCAAGCCCAGGCAGTCCGGCTCCACCGTCGGCGCGATCAGCGTGGCGGTGGACGCGAAGACCGGCCTGCCGCTGAAGTTCACCCTCACCCCGGCGAGCGGCGGCGCCGCCGTCGTGGACGCGGGCTTCACCCAGGTCAGCTTCGCCAAGCCGGCCGCCTCGACCTTCGACTTCACCCCGCCCAAGGGCGCGAAGGTCACCGAGGACCGTGAGCTGGAGCACGCCGGCAAGGCGCCGGAGCGCGCCCCGGAGCACGAGGGCGACCGCCACGCAGGCGGCGTTCCCGAGGGCTTCAGCGGCCTGAACACCATCGGCGAGGGCTGGACCACGATCGCCACCTTCGACACCGATGGCGAGGGCCTGCCCACCGCCGGCGGCGGGGCCGGCGGCGACCTCGGCGGCTTCCTCGACTCCCTCGGCGACAAGGTCAGCGGAAAGTTCGGCTCGGGCACCGTCTTCAGCACCCGCCTGGTCAACGCCCTGATCACCGAGGACGGCAAGGTGTACGTGGGCGCCGTCACCAAGGACGCGCTGGTGAAGGCCGCCGACGCCGCGAAGTGACACCGCAGGCCGCCGACGAGGCGAAGTGACACCGCAGGCCGCCGACGAAGCGAGGGAGCGAGGGAGCCGATGGGCGAACCGTCCGCCACGGAGCCGGACCCGGCAGGCGCCGGGGACGGTGTCATCGCCACCCGTGCGCTGACCAAGCGCTACCGCGGCGGACAGCTCGCCGTCGACGGCCTGGACCTGACCGTCCCGGCGGGCAGCGTCTTCGGCTTCCTCGGCCCGAACGGCTCGGGCAAGACCACCACCATCCGCATGCTGATGGGGCTGATCGAGCCGACCTCCGGCACGGCGCGCGTGCTCGGGCAGCCCATGCCCCGGGCCGCGCGCGCCGTGCTGCCGCATGTCGGCGCCCTCATCGAGGGACCGGCCCTGTACGGCTTCCTGTCCGGCCGCGACAACCTGCTGCGCTACGACGCCGCCGACCCGACCGCCGACCCCCGCACCCGGCGCGCCCGGGTCGCGGCCGCCCTGGACCGGGTGGGGCTGACCGCCGCCGCCGGCAAGAAGGCGAAGGCGTACTCCCTGGGCATGAAGCAGCGCCTCGGCCTCGCGGCGGCCCTGCTCCGGCCGCGCCGGCTGCTCGTGCTCGACGAGCCGACCAACGGCCTCGACCCGCAGGGCATGCGCGAGATCCGCACGCTGATCCGGGAGCTGGCCTCGGACGGCACCACCGTGTTCCTCTCCTCCCACCTGCTCGACGAGATCGAGCAGGTCTGCACGCACGCGGCGGTGATGGCCAAGGGCCGGCTGATCGCCCAGGGCGCGGTCGCCGACCTGGCCGCCGGGGCGCGCGGCCGGCTGGTGGTGACCACGCCGGACGCCGGGGAGGCGGCCCGGGTGCTGAAGGAGCAGGGGGTCGGGGACGTCGTGGTGGACGGGGACCGGGTGAGCGGTGAGGTGCCCGGCCGGGAACTCGCCGACCTCAACGCCGCGTTGGTGAAGGCGGGGGTCCGGGTGCGCGGCTTCGGAGCCGAGCGGGCCTCGCTGGAGGACGCGTTCGTGGCGCTGACGGGGGAGGGGTTCGATGTCGCGGGCTGAGGCGCTCCGCCCGGCCGGGCCGGTGAACCCGCTGTGGACCTTCGGCCTGCTGCGCAGCGAGCTGCTCACCACCTTCCGCCGCTGGCGCACCCTCGCCCTGCTGGGCGTGCTGGCCGCCGTGCCGGTCCTGGTCGGCATCGCCGTGAAGATCGAGACGAGCGACGGCTCACCCGGCGGAGGCGGGGACGGCGGAGGCGGCCCGGCGTTCATCTCGCAGATCACCAACAACGGCCTGTTCCTGGTCTTCACCGCCCTGGCCGCGACGCTCCCGTTCTTCCTGCCCATGGCCATCGGTGTCATAGCCGGGGACGCCGTCGCCGGCGAGGCCAACGCGGGCACCCTGCGCTACCTGCTGGTCGCCCCCGCCGGCCGCACCCGTCTGCTGCTCACCAAGTACGCCACGGTGCTGGTCTTCTGCCTGGCCGCCACGCTCGTGGTCGCCGTCTCGGCGCTCACCGTCGGCGCCCTACTCTTCCCGCTCGGCGACCTGACCACCATCTCCGGTACGCGCATCAGCTTCACCGAGGGCCTGGGCCGGGCCCTGCTGATCGCCCTGGTCGTCGCCGCGTCACTGACCGGCGTGGCGGCGCTCGGCCTGTTCGTCTCGACGCTGACCAACAGCGGCATCGCGGCGATGGCCACGACCGTCGGCCTGCTCATCACCGTTCAGATCCTCGACCAGATACCGCAGCTGCACGCCCTCCACCCGTACCTGTTCTCCCACTACTGGCTGTCCTTCGCCGACCTCATGCGCGAGCCGGTCTACTGGGACGACCTGGTGAGGAACCTCGGCCTGCAGGCCCTGTACGCGGCGGTGTTCGGCTCGGCGGCCTGGGCGCGGTTCACGGCGAAGGACATCTCGGCGTAAGGCTCACGGCGTCGCGCAGCTCACGGCGTCTCGTAACTCACGGCGTCGCGCAGCTCACGGCGTCTCGTAGGGGAACCGTGCGAGCGGCGCCCGGCGCGCGAAGAACGTCTTGGCGCGGCTCAGCGCCTCCTCGTCCCTGAGCACGTCACCGGGCTTGCTGCCGTTGCCGAGCAGCACCCCGCCGAACCGCATCCCCAGGTACGCCGCCGAGTTGGAGAGGGTGCCCACCAGCGGGTCGGCGACCACCTGCTCCTCGTGCGCGAGCGCGGTGACGCCCCACAGCGTGCGCCCGGCCCTGGTCGCCTTGAAGTCCAGGCCGGGGGTGCGCAGCCAGCCCGACCAGTAGTCGAGGTAGCGCTTGGTCAGGCCGGAGACCGAGTACCAGTACAGCGGCGAGGCGATCACGATGTCCGTCGCCGCGAGGGTGGCGTCCAGCAGCAGGGCCGCGTTGCCCTCCCGGGGCCGGACGTGGTCGCTGTCGTGACGCAGGTCCTCGAAGTCGGGCAGCGGGTGCTCGGCGAGACTGATCCACTCCTGCTCGACACCGGAGGGCAGCTGCTCGGCGGCCTTGCGGGCGAGCAGCTCGGTGTTGCCGTCGGGGCGGCTGCTGCCGAGGAGGAACAGGAAGCGGCGGGTCGTCATGGATCCCCCAGGGGTGGTCGGCGTACGGCGAATGCATACCCCTGCATTATATGCACGTACAAGCATTCAGGGTACGTGCCACTCAAGCGCCGTCCAGAAGCAGCGCCATCACGCCGACCATCGTGGCGCTGCTGACGATCTGCCTGCGGGCGATCAAGTCACCGATCCGGGAGAGCGGGATCCACTCCAGCCGGTCCGACTCGTTGCGCTCGGTCGGTGCACCCACGCGCTGTGCGTCGTCCGTGCGGAACACGAAGTGGCGCGCGTCGGTGATCCCGGCCGCGGGCTCCGCGTAGACCAGGTCCCGCAGGGAGCCCGGGCGCCATCCCGTCTCCTCCTCCAGCTCCCGCGCGGCCGCCCGCGCGGGCTCCTCGCCGTCCTCGACCAGCCCCATGGGCAGCTCCCAGGCCCAGGTGTCCGTGACGAAGCGGTGGCGCCACAGCATCAGCACGCGCCGCTGAGCGTCGACCGCCGCCGTCACGGCGACGTCCCGCAGCCTGACCACGTGGTAGTCGGCCCGTGTGCCGTCGGGCTGTTCGACGTCCAGGGAGCGCAGCCTCACCCAGGGGGTGTCGTAGAGCGGGCGCTCGGCGTGGACCGTCCAGCGCATGGTGACCTCCGTTCGTCGCACGCCGGGTCCGGCCCGGCCTCGAGCCGTGCCGCCTCGGCGACACGGAGCAGCAGCGCCTCGCCCCCGTGGCGGGCCACGAGCTGGAGCCCCGCCGGGCAGCCGTCGGAGCCCCACCCCGCGGGGACGCTGATCGCCGGGTGGCCGCTGAGGTTGAACGCCCAGGTCAGCGCGGTGGAGTACCGGTCGCCGGGGCCTTCGTGACCGTGCGGGGCGGTGGGGGTCGTGGGCGTCAGGATCAGATCGGCCGCGGCGAACAGGGTCGCCAGCCGCCGGTCGTTGGCGGCGCGCAGGCGCCGCGCGTCACCGGCCCTCGTGGGCTCGCCGGAGCGGAGGGCGAGCCAGGCGGGCGCGGGGTCCTCCAGCACGAGGGGCGTACGGACGAGCCGCACGGCACCCGCCCGCGCCAGACGCCCGGCCGCCGCCCGGGCGAGCGCGACCGGTTCCGGGTCCGGGCCGGCGAAGCCGAGGTCGGGCGACCAGACGGCACGAGGCGTCCCCCGGGGTGCCGTCCCCGTGTCCCCCGAGACCACCCGCCACCACAGGGCCGCGTCCGACACGCACCGGGTGAGCACCCCGGCGGCCGTGAGCCCCGTACGGTCGGCCGACGGCAGCCGCCCGTTGGTGGTCTTC
The DNA here is from genome assembly GCF_040678435.1 of Streptomyces sp. NPDC052682. Taxonomy (NCBI): domain Bacteria; kingdom Bacillati; phylum Actinomycetota; class Actinomycetes; order Kitasatosporales; family Streptomycetaceae; genus Streptomyces; species Streptomyces sp. NPDC052682. The sequence continues at coordinate 465,731 of NZ_JBFATS010000002.1, forward strand.
AGCCCGACCACCCCGCACCAGGACGCCGGGATCCGCACCGACCCGGCCCCGTCACTCCCCGTCGCCAACGGCACCAGCCCCGCCGCCACCGCGGCCGCGGACCCGGCCGACGAACCGCCCGGCGTGCGATCGGCCCGCCACGGGTTGACCGTACGGCCGTACGCCCCGGCGCCCCAGGTCTGCCAGGCCGTTCCGGGACCGGGCACGGCCGTGGCACCCACGGGCACGCACCCGGCCGCGATCAGCGGGGCCGCCGCGCGCAGCCCGTGCCGGCCCTTGACGCCGATGGGCACCCCGGCCAGCGGCAGCCGCTCGCCCGCCGCCACGCGCGCGTCCACCCCGGCCGCTGTGCGCCGCGCCTCCTCGGCCCACACCTCGGCGAAGGCGGACAGCGCCGGGTCGGCCCGGTGGATACGGTCCAGGGCGGCGGCGGCGACCTCGGCCGCCGTGACCTCGCCGGCGAGGACGGCGGCGGCGATGTCCTCGGCCGTGAGCGACGGGTACGTCTCAGCGGCCGGCCCCGGTCTCGGCCCCACCGGCATGACGTCAGCTCTCCTGGCGCACCGAGAGCAGTCGGCCGGTGGCGCCCTCGTCGCCTCCGGTGACGAAGAGGCCCGAGCCGTCCAGCACGCCGTGCGGGAGAACCGTGCCGGCGGCCAGGGCCTTCGGCGCACCTCCGCTCACCCTCACCTCGACGCCGGGCTTGTCGTCGCCGACCACGGCAGCGACTCCGTAGGCGATGCCGTCGTCGCGGAGGTGCCGGATCACGACGCTGCGCCGGTCCTCGTCGCCTTCCAGGCAGAGCCCCTTGCCCGTCTTGAGGTCGAACACGACCGTCCCGTAGGCGACGTAACGGCCGTTCGTAGAGGTCACCGTGTCGTACTTGCCCTTTTTCTGGTCCTCCAGACCGCCCCCGCACGTCATGCTCGCCAGCAGCCGGCCGCTGTCGGTGTCGTGGGCGGAGAAGACGAAGGCGTCCGAGTCGCCCGCCGCAGGCCAGCGGGCGACGAAGAGATCCCCTCGGACACCGGAGACCGTACCTTTGGCGCTCTTGTCGGCCTCCTTCGGGACGAAGTCCGTGCCGGACCATTCACGGGGAACGCCGAAGCCGTTGGCTGTCCCGATCAGGGGACCGCGCGAGGTGACGCCCACCACGCGGCTGTACGAGCACCCGCCCCCGTCACACTCCGGCATCAGTGTGTCCGGTTCGTCGTATCGCGTGACCGTGCCTGTCGCCAGGTCGACGGAGGCGCCGTGATAACCGATGTTCCGCCACGTGATCAGCAGTCCGTCCCCGCCGTCGCGGATGTCCAGCGTGCCGCCATCGACATCGTCGGCTGGTACGCGCACACGGCGCAGCGGCTTGACCGAGACTCCTGAGGCGTCCGCCGCGTAGGCGTCGACCTGCACGATCTCCTTGTCCTTGGTGACGGCGTCGCCCTTCACCACGCCATGCGCCCACACGGCGACGTACTCCCGGCCGTCCTGCTCGACGGTGGTCACCTGAGGGATCCCGGCATCGTCGTTGTAGATGACCTCATCGGCTTCGGCCATGGAGGTCGGCGTCCGGAACGCCGCACTCGTCCAGCGGACCTTGCCACCGGCAGCGGTCCGCGCCCGGACCGCGTAGCCCTCCCCGGACTGCGTGACATACGCGACCACACCGGACTTTCCGGCCACGGCGACGGGCGGGGGCACGTCAGGGGGCACCCAGCCGAGTTCCTCGTCCCAGCCGTGATCGGCCTCGTACCCGGAGGGCACGGCGAGCTTCGCGAGCGAGGGCGGGGCGCTTCCCCCGGAACCCCTGCCGCCGTGTTCCCCGTCCGCCTTGCCGTCCCCGCCCCAGCCGCATCCGGCCAGCAGCAGTGCGGCCAGGGTTGTCGCGACGGCTGGCGTTGTTCTGCGCATGTACTGCTCCTCCGACTATGGCTCGCGCACCGCACGCAGGGGCGGCCCCCACGCCGGCCACCCCTCGGACCTGGAACGTCAACGGCCGGGCGCACCCGCGCCGCCGCCTGGCTGTGGCGGGCGGGGGATGTGTGGCGGCTGACCGGGTGTGCCGGGTCCCGCCGCGGGCCGTGGGGTGGAACCCGGCGCGGAGGACCTGCGGGTGGACTGGAGACGGGCCGCGCCCGCGACCGGGTTGGCACCCGCCCCAGCGGCGGGCGAGCCGGCGCCCGCACGCACCGTGGGGCCCGCCTGCTCGGCCCGGTGTCTGGCCAGGTGGGAGCCCTGGAGGGCGGTGGCCATGAAGCCCGCCGCCACGTTTCCGCTCTCCGGCGGCGCCGTCTTGCGGTCGATGACGGCCAGCCTGGCCATGTCCTCCCGGCTGAACACATTGCCGGGCAGCATGCGGGACGCGGCCCCCGTCACGTCGATCGTGTGCTTCCGGTCGGCGGCCTCGAAGTGCAACCGGTACCCGAGGTACTGCTCGTTCTTGTCGAACAGGAGCTCGCCCTTGACCTGTCCGCCCTGCTGCCGTGCCCAGTTGTCGAGGGCGTCCGCGGCCTGCGGCAGCCGGGCCACCCGCCCGAGGCAGGCGACGTAGGCGTCCCCCTCGACGTCGAGCGCCTTGAGGCGGACGCCGCCGTCCGGGGTGCGGACCGTCTCGATGGCGCCCAGCCGCTGGTTGGCGACCGTGACCAGACGCCCGTTGCCGCCGAGTTCGGCATCGTACTGCCGGCGCATCGCCAGGTACTGGGAGTCGTTGTGGAGCACCCAGGGCGCCGCCGTGCCCACCATGGTCACCCGGGCGTTCGGGTTGCCCTCCAGGATGATCTCCGTGTTGGCGATGGCGCCGCCCCCGATGCCGGCGATCACCCAGTGGTCCGCGACCGTGGGGTCGTAGGTCCCGTCGCCCACCTCGTCACCGAGGAGCACCCGCCCGGGCGCCTCCGCGCTCGCCTGCTCCCATTTGGCGGTCGCCTCCAGCGTCTCCCGGGCCGCGGCGACGCGCGGGTCGGCCGCCGACCCCAGCGCCTCGGCCACGCGCGGATCGGCGAGCACCTCCAGCGACGCGGCAGCGCGGCCCTCCCCGGCCGGCAGCGCGGCCAGCCGGTCACGGGCCTGCAGCGCCTCGGGCGTGCCGGTCGTGGTGAGGTGGCCGCTGAGCACGTCGGTGGCCTCCGCCACCGTCGGCACCTGCCGGTTGACACCCGGTATCACCTCCGGTGGCACGCCGGTGGCCACCAACGGGGTGCCCACCACCTCGACCGTGACGGGAGGCGAGCCGTCCATGGGGGTGATCTCGGCGAGCAGCCGGCCGTCGTCGGCGAGGTTCAACGACGCCCGCCCGTCGACGAGCGGACCACGGGCCGCCGCGGTGTCCTCCCAGAGCTGGAGCGCGGCCAGGGAGACACGATCCTTGGGATCACCGAACTGGTAGGGGTCCCAGCCGACCTCCCTGAGGTGCCTGACCTGGTCCGCGGACTGCACGATGCCCTTGATGGGGTCCACGTGCCAGCGACCGCGCGCGTCGACGAGCAGCACATCGGGGTCGCGCCCGGCGAGCGAGGCACCGCCCCCGATCATGATCTCGCGCTGCGGGTACCGCCCTTCGGGCAGCGTGGCCGCCTCGGCGCGCAACTCGTCCAGCGTCCGCCGGCCCACCGCGGTGCGCTGCCGGGCCGCCTCGTCGCGTGCCGCGCCCAGCTCCTCGCGCGGGATGGGGGTGCCGTCGGGACGCCGGCCCGGCAACGGGACGTCGGGTGACGAACCCAAAGGGGGCTGGGCCGCGCGGGTCTCCGCGACCCGGGCCCGGTGCTCCTGAACGACCTGGGCGTCGGCGGCGGTCAACTGCTCGACAGGCCGCGCGAGTTCCCGCAGGGCGCGGGAGGCCTCGGGGGTCAGGTGAGGGATCACGATGTCCGCCCGGACCCTGGCCGCGTACTCCTCCATGGCGCGGGCAGTGGTGTTGTCGGCCGGCGCACCGGGCCTGAGGCCCGTGTGGTCGATCAGCTGGGAGAGTTCGCCGCGCGCCTCGGCCCGCTGCTGCTCGGTCAGTGTCCCGTCGTTCATGCGGGCCGCGAGGTAGTTGAGCTCACCGATGCGGCCCAGGTCCTCGTCCGACAGAAGGGGCTGCGCGGGCAGCACCGCGCCCCGGCCCAGCATGTCCTGCGCCGCGGGTGCCTCACCTCGGGCCGCGCGATCCCGTACGGCCAGGAGCTCGTTGAGCTCGTGGCTCAGGGCGCGGCCGATCTGATCCGGTGCGATGCGGTCGGAGAGCTGGACGACGTGGTTGTCGGAGGCCGTGTTGACGAAACTGCGGGCCACTGTCCGGTCGGGCAGGGACGCGGTCTCCAGCCGGACGGTGAGCGTCGTGCCGCGGTCGTCGGTGAGGGCGAAGAAACGCCGGTCACCGTCTTCCGTGATGCCGTTCGAACGCAGCCGGTCGGCGTAGAGGCCCTGGAGCACCACGGGCAAGGTGGCCTCGGCCTCGGCCAGGACCCGCTCTTCCGGGACCCGCGTGCCGCTGTCGGCCCGGAAGCCGGTGCCGAGGACATCCGTCGCGGTGATGACGACCTCTTCCGGACGCGCTTGCTCAGGGCGCTCCGGACTGTTGTCCTGGTTCACTGACGTCTCCCCCTCCGGCGTCTTGAGTCCCGTAGGATCATGACATGTTGATCGCTCGTTCGATGCAGGAAGCACACCTCTACATGGACCTCCATGCCTGTGTGTGCGGCGCGGAGGAGTTCGAGAGGGAGCACCGCCTGGAGGACCGTGACGGCGTCCTGTTCGCGGTGTTCGAGGGTGTGTGCCCGCAGTGCGGCCGGGCGCGCTCGTTCGAGTTCCGGATGTCCGACGAGCTGCCGCCGGCCCCCCCGGCGTTCGGCGGTGCCGAGCCCTCGCGGATCATCGACCCGGGCGAGTTCATGTGGATCGGGGACCGGGTGTCGACCGAGTCCGGTCTGCGCCTGCTGAACACGCCGCTCGCCGAGCACCGGGAGATCCGCCCGGCGACCGCGTACGCGATCGCCGCCTTCGAGGAGGTCGCCAAGTTCCTCCCGGAGGGCGCCGACCGCATCCCGGAGGAACGCTTCACCTCGGAGCGCGGGCGCGAGATGTACGCCAAGAACCCGGACCGGTTCACGCGTGCGGGGATCGACGACGCCCTGGAGCGCAAGCGGGCCATCCTGGCCGACATCGACCGCTTCAGCCCTCCCCGGAGCTGAGGTCCAGCAGCGCCGTGACGCCGGCCGTGGGCTCGGCGTACCTCGGTTTCCACGGCATCCAGCCCTCCTCCTCATCCGTCGTACGGTTCTGCCACCGGTGCTTTCTTCGCCCGGTGACTGCCCTCCTTGCACCCCGCGAACGGCCCGGTGGGCGAGCGGAGTTCGGCGAGTACGGGGCCCAGGTGGTCGCGGTGCCACACGGCCGGGCCCGACGCCCCGGCCGCCGGGTCGGTGTACTCCTGCCAGGCCAGCCACAGGGCGTGCAGACGGGCGACCGCCTCGAGGTGTTCCCACCAGCGGGGGCACCAGGGGTGGGAGGACGTGGCTTCGCGGCCGTAGACGGGGAGCAGCAGGTCGCAGACCCAGACGGCCAGGTTGCGCATCTCCTCGGCGTAGTCCTCGCCGTCCAGGTAGAGGATGAACGGCGGTGCGGCTGCGGGGGTTTCCTCGACTGTGGTCATCGCACGGCCCTCTCCACGGCACGGGCAGTGATGGCTTGCACTTCCGCCTGGGCGGCGGCCTGGATGCGGTCGGCGCCGGGTTCGGCGTACCAGGGGCGGAGTCTGATCAGGGCCGGCCGGACGCCGGTGGCCAGCAGCAGGGCCGTGCCCTTGGGCAGGGCGCGGATGCGGTCGGCGGGCAGGATGCGCTCCAGGCGGTAGGAGGTGGAGCGGGAGCGGCCGTCCTTGCTGCGGGAGACGCTGACCGTGGACACGTCGTGCTCCCCGACGAGGCGGGAGACCTTCTCGACGAAGTCCGCGTCGTCCAGGCCCGCGCCCAGCAGCTTGATCGTGGCCGCGCCCCACAGCGCGTCCATCCCCGCCTCGCCCCACACCCGTACGCCCTGGCGGTAACTCTGCAGCAGTGTCACGATGTTGATGCCGCGCGAGCCGAGGTGGGAGTACAGGTCGGGCAGGTCGGAGATGCGGCAGACGTTGGCGGCCTCGTCGAGGACGGCCGTCATCGGCGGGTCCAGGCGGCCGCCCATCCGCTCGGCGGCGACCACGCCCGCCCGCAGCACCGAGTCCGCCGCGGCGGCGATGACGCCCGCGGCCGAGCCGCCGCCGTCCTTCGACAGCAGGTACAGGGTGTCGCGGGACAGCACGTGCTGCTCCGGCAGGAACTGCGGTACGGCCTCGTCCGGGGTCACCCAGGCGGCGATGGCCGGGTCGAGGAGGCAGGCCACGCACTGGCGGGCCGTCTCGTAGATGCCGTCCCGGGTCTCCACGGCCCCCTGGATGGTGCCCTGCAACTGGTCGGCGAGCGCCGGCATGGCCGCGTCGCGCAGCAGGTCGATGGGGGTGCGATCGGCCGGGTCGGCGAGCCACGCCAGCACCTCCGCGACCCCGCGCCCGCCACGGTTCGCGGCGTGGAAGAGGGCGGTGAGGGTGTTCTGCGCCGCGGAGATCCAGAAGTCCCGCTTGGAGGCGTCGTCGTTGACCGCGCCGACGAAGTGCCCGGCGAGCCGCCGGGCGCCCTCGATGGTGGCCGCGTCGGCGAGCATGTCCCACCACATGGCGCGCGGGGTGTGCGCGATGCCCTGCGGGTCGAACACCCAGACCCGGCCGACGCGTTCGCGTTCGGCGCGGGTGACGCTGTAGACGTCGGCCTTGTTCGACGTCAGCAGCACGCTGCCCTGGGCGCGCAGCACACGCGGTACGGCGATCCCGGTGGACTTGCCGGCCCGGGGCGCCATCAGGTCCAGCTCCACGTCCTCGTAACTGGAGCGCAACTCGGGCCCGTTGGGCTCCAGGTTGCCCAGGAGGTTGCCGGTCTCGTCCGGGTGCAGCCTGGCCGCCTTGGACAGCGACGGGCGCAGGGCGCGGGCCCGGGCGGCGGCCCCCTTGGGCAGCAGCCCGGCCAGTTCCCGGCGTCCGGCCAGGCCCTGCGGGCGGGCAGTCCGGCGGCGTACGAGGACCACCAGCGCGACCACGAGGGCGACGAAGCCGCCGAACACCGTCGCGATGCCGGCCGTCACCGCGCCGCTCGACGCCTGCGGCCACAGGGGCGCGGGGCCCTGCTCGACCAGGGTCGCCAGGGTGTCCAGGGAGAACGGCGGCGGGTTCCAGCCCGCGCCGCTCACCGCGGCGCCCAGCGTGCCGCCCAGCCAGGCGCCGCCGAAGGCACCGCCGACCAGGACGGCCGCACCCGGGATGATCCAGGGCAGCAGGTCGTCGCCGGGGGAGTGGCCCTTGCGTGCGGGGCGTGTGCTCATCTCGCCGCCTCCGTCCGCTTGACGAGGTTCAGTTCGTTTCCGGTCCAGCGGGTGTTGGTGTTGTGCAGCGCCCGTTCGGTGTCGGTGATGGACACCTTGATCGGGATGCCCGGACGGCCGCCGACCTTGATCAGGAAACGGCCCCGGCCCGGCGGCTCCTCATGGCCGCCGGTGCTGGCCCAGCCGGGCGGCGACGACCAGGACGACACCAGGTCGACCTCGCGCTCCGACATGCCGACGATCTCGCCGAGCTCGCGCATCTCGGTACGCGGCAGCCCCGCGCACACCACCATCCCGGCCCGCTCCACGAAGCCGCGGGCCTTGGCCCGGTCGGCCTCGCTGCCCAGCGCCTCGGCGTCCTTCAGAGTGTGCGTGATCTTGGCGTCGCCCAGACCGAGGGAGCGGTTGAGGCGGGTCAGGGCGTCGATCCGCTCGACGATGCCGGAGGCGGCGCGCAGCGGCCGCCACAGCTCGTCCAGCACGGTGAAGAACCAGCGTTGCGGGGCCAGCCCGGCGTCCGCGAGGGCGTGCGCGGCGGCCACCGTGCCGAGCCCGTCCGACCAGGCCGCCAGCATCGCCGCGGCGGTCAGCTGGGTGTCGGCCTCGCCGATGCGGGAGATGTCCACGCACACGGCGGGCGCGGCCGGGTCGATCCGCGTCGAGGTCTCGGACGCGAACGTGTCGCCCAGCGGCCCGTCGAGGACACCGAGCAGCGAACGGTGCAGCGGGTCGACGGCCTCCTGGTAGCGGGCCACGTTGCCGCGGTCCAGGGTCACCGCGCGCACCCGGTCGGGTCCCTCGTCCAGTACGCGCAGCAGGTCCGGCAGGAGCGGCGCGCGGCCCGGCTCGGTCCGCTCGGTCAGGTGGTGCAGGCACGCGGAGAGCACCGACTGCTCGTGGTCGTCCATCGGGCGGCCCCGCACGATGGTGATGAGCGCGGCGACCATGTTCAGCACACGGCCGTGCGCCTCCGCGGCCAGCACCCGCCCGCGTTCCCCGCCGACGCGCACCGAGGCCTCGCCCATCGCGCCCGGGTCGAGCACGTTGATGCCGCCCACCCCGCGCCCGATGGAGATCACCTGGCCGCCCAGCGCCCGGACGGTGTCCGCGTAGTCCGGCTTCAGGTCGCCCAGCACCAGCGGAGTGACCCCGGTCGCCGCCATGCCGATGAGCATCCGGTTGACCAGCGTCGACTTGCCCAGGCCCGGCATGCCGAGCATGAACAGCGACGGGTTGGAGATGTAACGCGCCCGGGTGAACCAGGAGATCGGGTCGCCGCACACGGTCGCGCCGGTGTGCAGGTGCTGCCCGAGGGGCACGCCCGTCATCGGCGCGCCCGACCCGGCGGCGAACGGCCACAGCCCGCACGCCTGCACGGTGGTCGCGCGCCACATCGCGGGCGGGTCGACATGGCCGACCTGGCCGCCGCCGGGGCCGTACCAGCCGCGCGGCGGGGCGACGGCCGGCCGGGCCGGCCGCTGCTGCCTGCTCTTGCTCACAGCGCCTCCCTGAGCTGGTACGGAACGAGCGTGTGCTCCCACGGCAGCAGGCCGACGGGCAGCGTGCAGGTGAAGGCGGAGGCCTGCATCCGGTCGGCCGGGCGCATCAGGATGCGGGAGGACGCCTGGAGGTTGCGCACGGTGATCGCCGCGTCCTGCAGTTCCTCCTCGCTGTCGACGGTCACCGTCACCATCATCGAGAACTCCACCAGGCCGGCACCGGAGGCCTCCTCGGCCGCCGTCTGCTCCGCCGCCCGCACCTCGGAGGTCGCGCGCGCCTGGACCAGGCCGCCCCGCGAGCTCGCCATGAAGTGCGCGGCGCGCCGGTCGGCCTCCACGATGCGGGCCGAGGTCGCCGGGTCGATCGGCCGGTAGACCAGGGAGACCCGCTTGCGGCGGGTGCCGGGCGCGGGCTCCAGCAGACCGCGCAGCACGCTGGAGCGCACGGTGCCGCGCGGCGCGAGCGTCAGCAGCCAGGTGCGCGAGACACCCGAGTCGTGCTTGTACGCGCTGACGGTCTCCACCGCGGCCGCCGGGCCGGCGTCGTCCCACTCCAGGCCGGTGGTGGCGTGCTCGGCGCGGGCACTGAGCACGTCCGGCGCGACGGCCGGGTCGTACGCCACCCGCACGATCTCGGCGATGCGCTCGGCCGACAGCGGGTAGGCCGCGCCGCCGCCTGCCGCGACCAGCCCGGACAGCAGCCCGGGCAGCCGCATCGACAGGTCGGTGACCACGTCGTCGACGTCCCGCTTGGGCCCGCCGGCCGGGCCGTAGGTGAGGGCGACGTACGTGTGCATCTCCGAGGAGGCGGTCGGGTAGCGCTCGACGACCTCCTCCATCACGGCCCGGGCCGCGGCCGGGGCGTCGGGGGAGATGCGCGGCAGGACCTCGGCGGCGAGCCGGGTGCCGGTGTCGGGGGCGGTCTCGACGACGACCTGGGCGCCGCGCAGCCCGGGCTCGTGGGAGAGCCGGGCCAGCCAGTCGCCCCAGGACGCCACCCAGATGTCGACCTGCTCGGGGTCGACGAGCGAACCGCCGTCGGGCTCGCAGGCCAGCACCACGGTGTACAGGTTGCGGCCGGGGTGGTGGATCACGCCGAACGGACGGTCGTAGGCGTCCCGTCCCTCGTACATCCGGGTACGGGCCAGCAGCCCGGGCGGCTGGAACCGGCCGCCGGGGCGCCGGGAGAGGGGACCGGAGACGTAGGTGGTGGAACCGTTCGCCTTGCGCCGCAGCCAGCCGATGCGGACGGCGAGGACCTGGTAGACGTTGCGGCCGTCCACGGTGCGCAGCGCCAGCGGCGCGAGGAAGAGCGCCACGGGGACCAGGACCACGACCGCGGCCTTCAGGGAGACCAGCGAGGCCAGCAGCGCCACCAGCAGTCCCGCGAAGGCGACGACCGTACCGAGCAGGCCCAGCGGGCCGAGACCGGGGCGGCGCGGACGCCGCCAGTTCCCGTACGTGGGACGCGTCATGGCGTCGGTGGACATGGGTTTCCTTCTTCCGGCTTCCGGCTTGGAGCGGGCGGGGGTGGGGTGGGTGGGCAGGCGGGGCGGGGTGGGGCCGGGTCGGCCGTCCGGCTCCGGGGACGGTCACGTTGGGTCGGGGCGGGGCCGGAGCCGGTCGCCCGGCTCCGGCGGTGGGGCGGGCTACTGGTTGTGGCCCTTCATCCCGTCGTTGTCGTCGAGGGAGTTGGCGACCTCCGTCGCGGCGGCGAGCTGGGTCTGCGCGACGGCCGCGGCGGCCTGGACGGCCACGGACACGCCCGCGGTGGCGGCACCCGCGGCGGCCCCGCCGGCGGCACCGGCTGCTCCGGCACCGCCCGCGCCTCCGGCCGGGGCTCCGGCACCGGTGGAGGGCGAGCCCTTCGGGCCGGCCGCGCCCCCGCCTCCTCCGCCGCCACCACTGCCGGCGATCGCTCCGGCGGCCCCGCCGGCGATGCTGACCGCTCCGCTGGCCAGGTTGTTGACGGCGTTGAGGGTGACCGTGCCGCCGGACGTACCGCCCAGGGCGGCCGTGGCCGGGACGATCAGCTTCAGCAGGGCGGGAAGGGCGAAGACCGACAGGATGAGCATGCCCATGCCGGCGATGGTCTGGTTGAGGTTCCCGGCGCCGTTCTTCTGCTCGTCCGCGGTCTGTGTCAGGGCTGTCGCCGAGTAGATGATCAATGCGGCGGCGGGTTTGTAGAGCAGCCAGGCCGCGAGCCAGCCGATGTGTTTCTTCCACCAGCCCTCGCCCCACCCCGTCATGGAGGAGACGGCAGCGAGCGGCAGGGTGCCCACCAGCACGATCAGCACGCCGATGCGGATGTACATGAGGCAGATCTGCACGAAGGACGACAGCATGACGAGCAGACCGAAGACGAGGATCAGGCCAGACGCATTCAGACCGATCACACCCAGCATCTTGCTTGCTCGTTCACCGAGGTCGGATCTCGCGTAGACGTCTTTGGCGTATGCGTCGGATGCGTCGGAGAGGGCCTTTACCACGGGTACTGCGAGTCCACCGATCAGAAGGACTTTCCACATTCCCAAGAAGGCCTGCTTCATCGGCTGGCCTTTTCGGTCGAGGGCCATCTTGATCGCGGCGATGAGCAGGCTCCCCACGGCTATGTAGCCGACCAGCCAGCTGGTCACGTCGTGGATGTCCGATGCGGCGTTGCTCGGGTTGCCGAGGGAGATGTCCATCCACACGCCGTTGAGGGCCTTCAAGGTCTCTGCGGCAGCCTGTCCGATCGCCTCGGCGAAGGCCTCCACAGCACCGCCGGCGACGACCTTGCCGCCCTCTTTGAAAGGGGCTTCGATGATGTCTCCGAGGCAGTCGGTGACGCCCCCTTCACATATTGCCATCTCAATCCCTCCAGGTGACGAAGCCGTTGGTGCTGTTCACCTGCGACGTGCCGCTGTAGATCGTGCCGTGCGAGTCGGCGACGATCTTCCAGTCGCCGTCTTGCCAGCGCAGTGTCATGGAGACTGCTCCGTAGCGACCTTCGCTCGGTTTTCCGCCCAGGAGTGTCAGAGTTGTTTCCCTCTTGTTGTAAGAGAGCACCGAGAATCCAACGAAAGTGACCTCGTCCGGCCGACCCGAAACGGACTTGTCCTTCACCGTGGAACGCTTGGTGATGTAAGCGTCACGCCCTGCCCCCGGTACGAACTGCCGGTCGACGACCTCACGCCACCCCGGGTAGGCGAGGTGGCCGGTAATGGCGTGGGCGGCGAACACCGCGCCCATCGGCGTGTGGGCGTAGCAGTACCAGACGGGGCCGTCGAACTTCAGGGGGCCTGCGCTCTTGGACGCTGGCGTCAGGCCGGTTCCAAGGGCTTTCCAATAGACATCTTTCGGTGCCGCCGTCGGCTTCTCCTGGTCGCTGTCGTCGGTACGGCAGCCGGCGGGCCGGCTGTCCTGGCCCCCCGCACCGCCCCCCACACCGCCGCCCTGGCCGGTGCTCCGGCTCGGGCTCGGAGAGCCGACGGCCCGCGGTGCGCCGCCGTCGTCCCGGGTCATCAGGGTGAAGACGGCGAGCACGACCAGCACCAGCAGGAACCCGGCCGACAGGATCCAGCCCCGCTGCTGCCAGAACGGCTGCTCCCACTCCCCGCTGCCCCCGCGAGGCCGGCCGGAGTTCAACATGTCGGTGCTTCCCTTCTGTCAGGATCCGGGGGCGGGTCAGCCGAAGACGAAGGTGACGACAGGGCCGGCGGTGGCCACCAGGACGCAGCCGCCGAGGACCATCCCCAGCCGGCCCATGTGCTCCGAGCCCTCGCCGCGGCGCATGGAGATCGCCATCATCGCGCCGGTGATCAGTACACCGGCGACACCGGCCGCGGTACCGGCCCAGGCCAGGATGCCGAGGACGGTGTCGACCTTGTCGGTCAGCGCGCCCGGGGCGTTCCGGTCGGGGTCGGGGACCTTCCCGTCCGCGAGGACGATGCCCTGGTGGACCTTGGCTGCGAGCGCCTTGATCATGAGTTCTCCCCCATGCGGGCCGAGTTGCCGGCCCTGTGCGTGTGTGTCAACTGCGTTGCGTTGTAAGGGTGATGTAAGCCTTGCGGCTGAAGTGGCGGGAGGGCAACGGCCGTAGCGATCTCCCACCACACGGTGACGTGCTCGTGACAAGCAGACGCCGGTGTGTGCTCCGCCGCGCTCAGCGGCTGGTGTTCCAGAAGGTCGCCAGTCCGACGAACTCCACCAGGGGCCCCGCGGCGGCGGCGACGACGCACGCCCCCATCACGATGAGGTACTCGCGCAGGTGCTCCTCGGCGTCGCCCGTCTTCACGGCGATCGCCATCCGGGTGCCGACGATCATCAGCCCGGCCACCCCCGCAGCGGTGACCAGCCAGGCGAGGTAGCCGAGGACCTGGTCCAGCGGGGTGGTGACCGACGCCGGCGGGTCGTACGCCAGGGCGGCCATCGTCAGGGCGGCGTTCATCGGTCGCTCCTCGTGTGTGTGCCTCGGGCGGGCGGGTCGGCGGTCAGGCCCGCGAGGGCGGCCGTCTCCCGGGGCGCCGGGCCCGTGATGTCCCCGGTGCGCCAGGCGGGCACCCAGGGCACCCGGTGGACCTGCACCACCGAGCCGATCACCTTGACCCGCTGTTGCAGTGCGCGGGGCAGCCGCCCCGGCGCGTCCGCGACCAGCACGACCGCGACCAGTTCGAGGCCCGGCGGCTGCTCACCGCGCCGGAACAGATCGAGCGTGCGGGAGACGGCCTGCAGCCCGGCGGCGTGCGTACGGGCCACCAGCAGCACGGAATCCGGCTCCCCTTGCTCGGGCCGGGGCCAGGCTCGGCCCACGTCGACCCCGCCGAAGACCGCCGCCAGCGTCGAGGTGCCCGCACCGCCGTGCGCGGCCACCCAGGCCACCTGACGCCGGGCGAGGGGCGCTTCGGCCGGCTGGGCGGGCGGCGCCTGCTGCTCGGCCGTGACGACAGGACCCCGGATCCAGATCTCCGGCCCCATGAGCGCGCTGTCCGGCACCGCCCTCACTCCCCCCGTGTCTGACCAGCGGTTTACCGCTCGATCATCTCTGATGACGCCGTGACAGGTAACGCCCTGTGAGGCTCTGGGACGACTTTGTGACGTGCTGGTGACGCACCCTCAGCACATCACCGGTGAGACTCAACCGGTCCAGAGTCACCGGGACTTGACGCTGAGGGGAGCGGATGTCGAAGAGCGGGGGAGGCGCCACGGCCTGGGTGGTCGGGGGCGGGATAGCCGCCGTCATGATGCCGGTGATCATGATGGTGGCGGTGAGCGGCGACGTGGACGCCCAGGCCGACGGCGACGGTGTGGGAGGCGGGCTGAAGAGCGGTTCGGTGCCCGCGCAGTACGTGCCCTGGGTCCTCAAGTCGGGCGCGCAGTGCGACGTGATCAAACCGGCGGTCATCGCGGCCCAGATCGAGGCCGAGTCCGGCTGGAACCCCAACGCCAAGTCACCCGTGGGTGCCGAGGGGTTGTCGCAGTTCATGCCCGGCACCTGGAAGACCTGGGGCCGGGACGACGACGGCAACGGCCGCGCCTCGCCCTACGACCCTGGGGACGCGATCATGGCGCAGGGCCGGTACGACTGTGCCCTGGCCCGGCAGGTCGAGGGGTACAAGAAGCGCGGGAAGGCCTCCGGCGAGACCCTCGACCTGGCCCTCGCCGCCTACAACGCGGGCCCGGGCGCCGTGGAGCAGTACCACGGCATACCCCCGTACACCGAGACGCAGAACTACGTCGCCCGCATCAAGTCGCTGATCCCCAAGTACGCGTCGGTCGACGACGCGCCGGGCAAGATCCCGCCGGGACAGCAGATGGCCCTGCCGCTGCCCGGCAAGCCGCAGGTCACCTCCCCGTACGGCATGCGCATGCATCCGATCCTGCACGTCTACAAGCTGCACACCGGCATCGACTTCGCCGCCCCGGCGGGCACGCCGTTCAACGCCGCCCGGGACGGCAAGGTGACCTTCGCGGGCTGGTCCCGGGGCTACGGCAACCGGGTGGTCATCTCGCACGGCACCATCGACGGCCGGCAGATCTCGACGACGTACAACCACATGTCGTCCCTCAACGTCGCCGTGGGCCAGCAGGTCAAGGTCGGCCAGCGGGTCGGAGCGGTCGGCTCCACCGGCTACTCGACCGGCCCGCACGCCCACTTCGAGGTCATGCAGGACGGAAAGTACGTGGACCCGGCACCGTGGCTGGGGTTGAAGTAGTGGACGGGACGGGTCTGGACGGGCTGCCCCGGGACGGGACAGGTGAGGGGGACACGATGAGGACCGCACGGACGGCAGCGCCTGCGCGGACGCGTGCGGGGGCGCCGGCGCGGAAGGGCTCCGGGGTGCCGGCGGGCCGGCCGGCGGCGCGGTGGCCGCGCGCGGGGGCGGGTTCGCCGCGTGCGGCGCACCGGGCGGTGGCCGTCCTGCTCGCCTCCGTCACCGGCCTGGCCGTCCTGACGGGGTGCGGGCTGCGCGACCTCAGGGACGACCCCGCCGGGCAGGCCGGCCCGTCGGCGTCCGCGGAGCCGTCCGTGGCCCCCAAGGCACCGGTGCCCTCCGGCAGCCCGCTGGGCCCCGACGCACACGTGGCGACGCCGGGCTCGGTGGACGACGAGGACGCCACCGAGGTCTCCAAGGCCTGGGCCGAGACGGCGTACAGCTACGACACCAAGTACGACACCAGCCCGCACGACGCGATGCTGCGCTCCGCGCGCTGGTTCACCCCGCGCAAGGCCGCCGCCGAACGGTCCTACCGGCCCGCCAGCGGCCCCGGCGACGACTGGAACACCTGGGCCCGGCACCGTGCCTGGACCACGGTGACCGTGAGCAGCGAACTGGAGGACGACGCCCCGCGCGACGGCGCGAAGGTGGCCTACCGCTCGCTCGTCGTCGAGGGCACGGCGCACGGCCGGGACGGCTGGACGGGCCGGGGGCCGCGGCTCAACGCGTACGTGAAGCTGGTCCGTTCGGCCGCCGGCCGGCCGTGGCGGGTGGACGACGTGGCCGTGGTCGAGGCCGCGGAACCGCCGAGTCCCGTGCCGTCGTCGGTTTCGGCGTCCGCCTCTTCCGCTCAGTGAGGGAACCGATGCCCAGATTCATGCGCGGCGCGAACCACGCGAACAGTCGGCCGGAACCCGGGCCGGGGCTGACCCCCATCGACGTGCGGGTGTCGGCCGACGGGGCCGCCACGGTGGGAGGCCACCCCGTCGTGGCGGGACCCGGCGAGTCGGTCCAGGAGGCCGTGCTCAACTACCTCCACCGCCTGGCCCAGGCCACCGGGCATCCCGTCGCCGCGACGGTCGACGACGACCGGATCGGCTTCCGTACGCCCATCCAGGTCGCGGCGGACGGGTCGAGCCGGTACGCGGGGGAGCCGGTGCGGCTGGCCGTGCGGGGCGGCGTGGAAGCGGGTGCCGGCGCCGGCGTGGGGCCGGGTGTGCCCGGCGAGCGGGATCAGGAGCGGGCTGTGTCGGCTCCGGCCGTGGTGGAAGGTGGCGTGGCGGCTCGGCCCGTCGCCGGACCGCCGCAGGCCGGCGAGGCAGCCCAGCCCCGCCGGGACAAGGCCACCCGGGTGCTGAGAGCGGTGCCGGATCCGGCACCCGGCCCGGAGGTGACGCCCGATCCGGCACCTGGTCCGGCCGCGACGCCCGTTGCGGCACAGGCCCCGGTCGCGGAGGTCCGGCCGGTGGCCGGTGCGGCGCCGGTCGGCGAGTCCGCGCGGCCCCAGCCCACGCCCGTGCCGGCGCCCGCCGCCGAGACCGCGCCGGGTCCCGGTGGCCGGCCCGGGGCGGGTCCCGGTGCCCAGCCCGCGGGGGCCGAGCGGACGCCCGTGCCCGTGCAGATGGGCGAGCCCGGGGCGGCCCCTGCCGTCCACCCTCCGGCCATCCAGCCGACGGCCGTGCCGAGGCCGGTTGGCGAGTCGGCGCCCGGTCCTGTTGCGCAGCCCGTGCCGTCCCAGGCGACGGCGGTTGGCGAGTCGGCGCCCGGCCCTGCCGTGCAGCCCGTGCCGTCCCAGGCGACGGCGGTTGGCGTGCCGGCGCCCGGCCCCGTCACGCAGCCTGCGCCGCCCCAGCCCACGCCCGTGCCGGTGCCGGTGCCCGTGCCGGTGCCGGTGCCGGTCGAGCCCACTCCACCCCCCACCACCCAGCCCACCCCACCTGCCGCCGCACAACCCACCCCGCCCCCCGCCGCACAGCCCGCTCCCGCGGGCGGGGCCGTCGCCGCCCGGGTGCCGGCCGGAGGTACCGTGCCCTCCCTGCTCGCGGAGCCCGTCCAGCGGATCAACGAGGCCGTGGCGATGGGCCGTATCGAGGTGGCGGCGGCCATGGCGGAGCAGACCATCGCGTCGGCGTCGCAGGCGCTGGGAGCCGAGCACGCCGAGGTGCTCCAGCTCCGGGAACTGGCGGCTTACATCGCCTACTTGGCGGGCGACGCCCGACGTTCCTTCGCCCTGTCCATGGAACTCGCCCGGGTGCGCATGCGGCAGAAGGACCCGCGCGCCTACACCAACGTGCAGGGCGCGGCCGCCGCTTGGCGAGCCCTGCCGGACCCGTCGGAAGGGCTGGCCCTGGGACGGGAACTGATCGGCCTGTGGAGCGAGCTGGCCGTCGACGGCGGCCCCGCCGCGGCCGACACCGGCCAGCTCGAGGCGGCCCGCGCCCGCATGGGCCGGTTGACCGAACGGGCCCGCCTCCAGTCCGCCGCCCCCTCCACACGGAGCCCCCATGCCCATGGCCAGTGACCCCGTTGCCCGGCAGCCCGACGCCGCCGCGTCCACCCGGCCGTACGCAGCCGGGGGCCGCCCGGCGGCCGCACGGCGCCGTTCCCCGCGCGTGCGCGTCGAGGTGAGCGTCAATGAGCTCACAGGCACAGTGAGTTGGCGCACCATCAGGCCGGAGGCCCCCGTCGGCGCCCGCGGACGGTCCCGGAGCGAGACGCCGTACGCGGTCACCCCCTCACGCCGTGAGCAGGCCGCCGCGCTGCGCTCGGCCGGCCTCGACCCGGCACGCGCCCGTGCCCGCGGCGCCGCGCCGATCATGACGCACCCCGCGGCCGTGCGCACCGCGGCGAGTACGCCGGCGGAGGCCCTCCCGCCGGAGCAACTGCACCGCCACCTGGCCCGGGTCGGCGCGCTCCGCTCGCAGCTGGCCGGCGACCTGGCCCGCGGCACCCGCATGCCGTCGGCCGTGGCGGCCCGGCTCCGCTCGGCCGCCACTCCCGGCCGCGTGCACGCCCTCTCGGCCCAGCACGCACAGTCCGTCCGGGCTTCCGGCCGTCAGGTCCTGCCCGCCGCACCGGGACGGAGCCCGCGCAGGTAGCCCGTCGTCTGGAACGAGCCTGTGACGTCCCGGTGACGTGAGGACCGACGGTGAACGGCGAGACTCGACAGCAAGCGCACGACCGCATCTTGTCGCCGGGGCGGGGAAGGCGGTCCGAGGGAGCTTACGGAATCCGACGCTCCGCCCGCCCAGCCCCTGGCCCCCGCGAGTGAGGGAACCGATGTCTCGACCAAGCCGCGAGAAGCAGACGGCCACGCCGGTGGCGGCGCCGCTCGACGTACACGTCCCCGTGGCCGGTCCCGGGGCGGGCGGCGCGTCCATCTCGGGCGTGCCGGTCGGGATCGCTCCCGGCGACGAGATCCAGCACGCGGTCCTGAAGCACCTGCACCGCATCGCCCTCGCCACCGGCCACCCGGTCCTCGCAACGGTCCACGACGAGCGCATCGGCTACGACGTGCCGATCCGGGTCGACACGGACGGCTCGAGCCACCTCACCGGCACACCGGTGCCGCACACGCCGCCGGCCTCGCCGGCAGCCGCCGCAGCCGCGGAGCCGCAACCCCAGCGGGACGTCCCCACGCACCTCCTGCGGCAGGTGGACGAGCCACGGCGGGACCCGGCTCCCACCTTCCCGCTGCGGCAGGTGGAGGACGGCCCCAAGGACGCCACCCCCACCTTCCCGTTGCGGCAGGTGGAGGACGGCCCCAAGGACGCCACCCCCACCTTCCCGCTGCGGCAGGTGGAGGACGCCCCGAAGGACCCCGCCCCGACGTTCCCGCTGCGGGCGGTGACGGAGCCGCAGTCACTCGGCGAGACCGCTCCCACGTTCCCCCTGCGCGCGGTGCCCGAACCGCAGTCCGAGCCCACCGGCACCTCCGGCCCGGCGTTCGCGCCGCAGCCGCAGCCGCAGCCGCAGCCGCAGCCGCAGCCGCAGCCCCACCCCACCGGCACCTCCGGCCCCACCTTCGTCCTGCGAGCGGTGCCGGAGTCGGCGGACGGCACGTCACCGGGCACGGTCGCCGCCCCGACCGGCGTGTTCGGCCCGCCCCCGGCCATGCAGCCGCACCCGGAACAGGCACCTGCCCCGGCACCAGCCCCGGCACCCGCCCCGGCGCCGGCCCACGCCCGCGCCCACGTCCCCGACGTGACCTTCGATCCCGACCATGACCCCGACCCCAAGCCCACCCCCGCCCGCGGCTTCGACGCCGTGGCCGAAGCCGTCCTCGGCGACGATCCGTCGGACACGCCGGCCGACGCTGCCCCCCTCCTCGCGGAGCCCACGGCCCGTATCAACGAGGCCGTGAAGACGGGACGGATCGAGACGGCGGCCGAACTGGCGGAACAGACGGTGGCCGAGGCGTCGGCGACGCTGGGACCGGAGCACCCCGAGGTGCTCCGGCTGGGCGAACTCAGCGCCTACATCGCCTACCTGGCGGGCAACCCGCTACGCGCCTTCCGGCTCAGCCTCGACCTGGCCGAAGTCCGCCGCCGCACGGGCGACGCCGAGGCCGCGTACGGCAACGTGCTCAGCGCGGCCACCGCCTGGCGCGCGGTGCGCGATCCCCTGCTGGGGCTGGAACTCGGCGGCGAGCTCATCGGCCTGTGGACGGAGCTCACCGCCGAGCAGGGCCCGGCCGCCGACGAGATCGAGGAGCTCCAGTCGGCCCACGCCCGCATGGGCCGCCTCACCGCCCGTGCCGCCCGCACACCGTAGGACTACTCCGACAGCTCCCACACCGCGTAGGCAAGGGCGTCGCTGTTGCGGTCCAGCGCCGTGTCGTTGATGTTGGCGGTGGTGTCGCAGGAGGAGTGGTAGCAGCGGTCGAACGCCTGGCCCGCCGTACCGCCCCACTTCGCGGCCTGCGCGGCGGTCTTCGTCCGGCTCGCTCCGGTGAACAGCCCGCCCACCGGCACACCCGCGCTCTTGAACGGGGCGTGGTCGGAACGGCCGTCGCCCTCGGTCTCGATCTCGGTGGGCACGCCGATGCCGCTGAAGTAGTCCTTGAAGGTCTTCTCGAGGGCGGGGTCGTCGTCGTAGACGAAGTAGCCGGGGTTGGGCGAGCCGATCATGTCGAAGTTCAGGTAGGCGCTGATGCGTGCGCGGTTCGCCGAGGACAGGTTGTTCACGTAGTACCGGGAGCCGACGATCCCCAGCTCCTCCGCGCCCCACCAGGCGAACCGCAGGTGCCTGGTGGGCTTGTACTGCGCGCGCGCCACCGCCAGCGCGGTCTCCAGGACGGCGGCCGAGCCGGACCCGTTGTCGTTGATGCCGGGCCCGGAGGAGACGCTGTCGAGGTGGGAGCCCGCCATCAGGACCCGGCTGGTGTCGCCGCCGGGCCAGTCGGCGATCAGGTTGTAGCCGGTGCGGCCGGAGGCGGTGAACTGCTGCACGGTGGTGGTGTAGCCGGCCGCGTCCAGCTTGGCCTTCACATAGTCGAGCGAGGCCTTGTACCCGGCCCGGCCGTGCGCGCGGTTGCCGCCGTTGGCGGTCGCGAGGGACTGCAGCTGCGCGAGGTGGGCCTTGACGCCGGCCACGGGTATGTCGGGCGCGGCCGCGGCGCGCTGGGGAACGGCCGCGGCACGCCGGGGAGCGGACGAGGCACCGGCGACGGATCCGGCGGTGACCAGCAGGGCGGACGCGACGACAGCGGCGGCCGCCGCACGCCCGGAGACGGAGAGCTTCATGTGGGGGGCTCCGAAAGCCAGGGGAGACCCTGTGGGGTGACCACGGGGAGTCCTGAGTGAACGGGGTCCCTGGATGGTGAAGCTGTGACTGACTTTCCGTCAAGGCACGTAACCGGACACGCAGTTGGCCATGTTCAGGGCGGCGCGCCGTCAGTGCACGCAGAACTCGTTCCCCTCCGGGTCCGCCATGACCACCCACTCCCCGCCCGGCTCCCGCACCCGACGCAGCACGCTCGCCCCCAGCCTCTCCAGCCGCGCCACCTCGTCCTCCCGCTGCCCCCGGGCCGCGTGCACGTCGATGTGGAGCCGGTTCTTGACCGTCTTGGCCTCCGGCACGCGCTGGAAGAGCAGCCGCCGCCCCAGACCGGTGCCGCTCTCCTCGTCGACCGGATCGCCGGGATGCCGTACGGCGACCAGGTCCCGCCAGGCGGGCCGGCCGTGGAACTCGACCGTCAGCTCGGCCGGTACCGCGCCCATCCCGAGCAGCCTCTCGATGAGCGCGCTGTTGTCCTCGACCTCGTAGTGCAGCGCGGCGGCCCAGAAATCGGCCTGCGCGTGCGGGTCACCGGCGTCGACGACGAGCTTCCAGTGCAGGGGTGCGGGGGACGTCTGTGTCATGCGTCCCCTTATAGCGCCAGGCACTGACACCGGCGGTGACCAGCGCACACCGGCCTCCCGCGCGTCCCCACCCGCCACCCGTACCGTTGCCGCCCGCCACCCGTACCGTTGACGCCCGGCGCCCGCGCGGTCACCGCGGCACCCCGGTCCTACGGCCTGGCGTCCACCGGAGCGGGCTCCGAGGCCACCCTGTCGGCGTTCCGTACGGCGTTGTCCGTGCCCGTCGGCCGGGTGGTACCCGGCGGGCTGGTGGCGCTCGGCGTGCCGCTCGCGGTCCTGGGGCTCCGCGCGGAGCGCCACGCGTCCAGGGTGAGCAGCGTCAGCGCCAGCCATACCAGCGCGAAGCCGGCCCAGCGTTCCGGCGGCATGGCCTCGCCGAAGTAGAGGACGCCGAGCAGGAACTGGAAGACCGGGGTCATGTACTGCAGCAGGCCGATGGTGGACAGGGGGATGCGGATCGCGGCCGCGCCGAAGCAGACCAGCGGGAGGGCGGTGACGACTCCGGCGGAGGCGAGCAGCGCCGCGTGCCCCGGTCCTTCGGTGGTGAAGGTCGACTCGCCGCGCGCGGTCAGCCACACCAGGTAGCCGAGCGCGGGCAGGAACTGGATGGCGGTCTCGGCGGCGAGCGATTCGACACCGCCGAGGTTGACCTTCTTCTTCACCAGCCCGTACGTGGCGAAGGAGAAGGCGAGACACAGGGAGATCCACGGCGGCTGCCCGTACCCGACGGTCAGCACCAGCACGGCCGCGAAGCCGATCCCCACCGCCGCCCACTGCACGCGCCGCAGCCGCTCCTTCAGCAGCAGCACGCCGAGCGCGATGGTGACCAGTGGGTTGATGAAGTAACCGAGCGAGGCCTCGACCACGTGCCCGCTGTTGACCGCCCAGATGTACAGGCCCCAGTTGACGGTGATGACCGTCGCGGCGATCGCGACGAGCCCCAGCCTGCGCGGCTGCCGCAGCAGCTCGCCGAGCCATGCCCAGCGCCGTACGACCACCAGCGCGGCCCCCACGAAGACCAGCGACCACACCATGCGGTGGGCGAGGATCTCCACCGCCCCGGCGGGCTTGAGCAGCGGCCAGAACAGCGGGACCAGGCCCCACATGCCGTAGGCGGCGAAGCCGTTCAGCAGTCCTATGTGCCGCTCGCCTCTTGGCTTCCCGCCCATGGCCCCTCCTTCGTACGCCGGCCGCGTTTCCGACCGTACCGCCGGGCACCCCCGCCTGTCATGTTCGTATCGCCATACGGTCATGACAGGCGGGGGTGGGGGCGCTCAGGGCCCGCCGGGGGAGTTCAGCCCTTGAGCGCGGCGGAGATGGCCTCGGAGATCGGTGTGGTCGGACGGCCGATCAGCCGGCTCAGGTCGCCGGTGGAGACGACCAGCTCGCCCTTGCTGATGGAGACGTCCACGCCCGCGAAGACCGCGGCCAGCGGCTCGGGCAGCCCGGCGCCGGTCAGGATGCCGGTGAGCACCTCGGGCGAGACGGCGTTGTAGGTGATCTCCCTGCCGGTCTGCCGGCTGAGCTCAGCCGCGTACTCGGCGAAGCTCCACGCGGTGTCGCCGCCCAGCTCGTACGTCGTGTTCTCGTGGCCCTCGCCGGTCAGCACGGCGACGGCGGCAGCGGCGTAGTCGGCCCGGGAGGCGGTGGAGACCCGGCCCTCACCGGCGGCGGCGACCACCGCGTTGTGCTCCAGCACCGGTGCGAGGTTCTCGGTGTAGTTCTCGTGGTACCAGCCGTTGCGCAGCAGGACGTAGGGCACGCCCGAGTCGAGGATGGCCTGCTCGGTGCCGCGGTGGTCGTCGGCGAGCGCGGCGGTCAGGCTGCCGGGGGCGCTGGTGTAGGCGAGCAGGGCGACACCGGCCTCGTTGGCCGCGTCGATCACGACCTTGTGCTGCTGGACGCGGCCCTTGTCGAACTCGTTGCCGGAGATGAGGAGCACCTTGTCGCCGGCGGAGAAGAGACCGTCGAACGTCTCGGGGGCGTTGTAGTCGGCGACCGCGATCCGCACACCGCGCTCCGCGAAGTCGGCGGCCTTGCCGGCGTCGCGCACGACGGCGGTGATCTGGTCGGCGGGGACCTTCTGCAGCAGCTGCTCCACGACGTGACGGCCGAGGTGCCCGGTGGCTCCGGTGACGACGATGCTCATGTCTGAACTCTCCTGGTGGGGTGCGTTGGCACTAACCCTAGAAGAAGCGCTTACTGCTGGAAAGTACCCACTTTGAAGTAAGGTACTGGCATGGCAGTAAGTGACTGGAAGGGCGACGGAGAGGCCATGTGCCCCCACCGCCTGGTGCTCGAGCACGTCACCAGCCGCTGGGGCGTCCTCGTACTGATCCGCCTGCTGGAGCGCCCGCACCGCTTCAGCGAGCTGCGCCGTGCGATCGGCCGGGTGAGCGAGAAGATGCTCACCCAGACCCTGCAGACCCTGGAGCGCGACGGCCTGGTCCACCGCGACGCCCGGCCGGTCATCCCGCCGCGCGTCGACTACTCCCTCACCGAGCTGGGCCGCGAGGCCGCCGCACAGGTGCGGGCGCTCGCGGAGTGGACCGCGCGGCGCATGGACGACGTCGAGCGGGCCCGCCAGGCATACGACGAGGCCCGGGCCGCCCAGGCCCGGGCCTCGTGAAGGGCTGTCGTCAGCAGCCCCCGGGGACGGGGCGTCAGCCGACGACCGTCCAGGTGTCGCCGCCGGCCATCAGCGCGGCCAGGTCGCCCTTGCCGTGCTGCTCGATCGCCGTGTCCAGCTGGTCGGCCATCTGCGTGTCGTACACCGGCCGGTCGACGGAGCGGAACACACCGATGGGCGTGTGGTGCAGGGTGTCCGGGTCGGCCAGCCGGGAGAGGGCGAACGCCGTGGTCGGGGACGCGGAGTG
The DNA here is from genome assembly GCF_040678435.1 of Streptomyces sp. NPDC052682. Lineage (NCBI taxonomy): Bacteria > Bacillati > Actinomycetota > Actinomycetes > Kitasatosporales > Streptomycetaceae > Streptomyces > Streptomyces sp. NPDC052682. The sequence continues at coordinate 490,051 of NZ_JBFATS010000002.1, forward strand.
CGCGTCGTGCACCAGGACCTGGTCCTCGTTCTCCGGCGTCACCGTGACCACCTTCAGGTCGCCGGTCAGCTGGTCGCGTACGACGCCCTTGGAGCCGTCGCGGCCGAAGCGGATCGGCTTGCCGTGCTCCAGGCGGATCACGGCCTCCTCGGCCTGCTGCTTGTCCTTCAGGGCGTCGAAGGCGCCGTCGTTGAAGATGTTGCAGTTCTGGTAGATCTCGATCAGCGCCGTGCCCGGGTGGGCGGCGGCCTGGCGCAGCACCTCGGTCAGGTGCTTGCGGTCGGAGTCCACCGTCCGCGCCACGAACGACGCCTCCGCGCCGATCGCCAGCGACACCGGGTTGAACGGCGCGTCCAGCGAGCCCATCGGCGTCGACTTGGTGATCTTGCCGACCTCGGAGGTCGGCGAGTACTGGCCCTTGGTCAGCCCGTAGATCCGGTTGTTGAACAGCAGGATCTTGAGGTTGACGTTGCGGCGCAGCGCGTGGATGAGGTGGTTGCCGCCGATCGACAGCGCGTCGCCGTCACCGGTGACGACCCAGACGCTCAGGTCCCGGCGGGAGGCGGCCAGGCCGGTCGCGATGGCGGGGGCGCGGCCGTGGATGGAGTGCATCCCGTAGGTGTTCATGTAGTACGGGAAGCGCGAGGAGCAGCCGATGCCGGAGACGAAGACGATGTTCTCCTTCGCCAGACCCAGCTCGGGCATGAAGCCCTGCACCGCCGCGAGGATCGCGTAGTCCCCGCAGCCCGGGCACCAGCGCACCTCCTGGTCCGACTTGAAGTCCTTCATGGACTGCCGTCCCTCGGCCTTCGGCACGAGGGAGAGCGCCTCGATCGTGCCCGTGCCTTCCGTGGACGTCTCAGCCATCGATGGCCTCCTTGAGCGCCGTGGCGAGCTGCTCCGCCTTGAACGGCATGCCGTTCACCTGGTTGTACGAGTGGGCGTCTACCAGGTACTTCGCCCGGATCAGGGTGGCGAGCTGGCCGAGGTTCATCTCGGGGATCACCACCTTGTCGTAACGCCTGAGCACCTCGCCCAGATTCCGCGGGAAGGGGTTGACGTGCCGCAGGTGCGCCTGCGCGACCGACTCCCCGGCGTTGCGCAGCCGCCGCACGGCCGCGGTGATCGGCCCGTAGGTCGATCCCCAGCCCAGCACCAGCAGCTTCGCCTCGTGCGGGTCGTCGACCTCCAGGTCCGGTACCTCGATGCCGTCGACCTTGGCCTGCCGGGTGCGGACCATGAAGTCGTGGTTGGCCGGGTCGTAGGAGATGTTGCCCGTGCCGTCCTGCTTCTCGATGCCGCCGATGCGGTGCTCCAGGCCCGGGGTGCCCGGGATCGCCCAGGGGCGGGCCAGCGTCTGCGGGTCGCGCTTGTAGGGCCAGAACACCTCGGTGCCGTCGTCCAGGGTGTGGTTCGGGCCCTGCGCGAAGCGCACCCGCAGGTCCGGCAGCTCGTCCAGTTCGGGGATCCGCCACGGCTCGGAGCCGTTGGCGAGATAGCCGTCGGACAGCAGGAACACCGGCGTGCGGTAGGTCAGCGCGATCCGGGCCGCCTCCAGGGCGGCGTCGAAGCAGTCCGCCGGGGTGCGGGGCGCGACGATCGGCACGGGCGCCTCGCCGTTGCGGCCGTACATCGCCTGCAACAGGTCCGCCTGCTCGGTCTTGGTGGGCAGACCGGTCGACGGCCCGCCGCGCTGGATGTCCACGATCAGCAGCGGCAGCTCCAGGGAGACCGCCAGGCCGATCGTCTCCGACTTCAGCGCCACGCCCGGGCCGCTCGTCGTCGTCACCGCCAGCGACCCGCCGAAGGCGGCCCCCAGCGCGGCGCCGATCCCGGCGATCTCGTCCTCGGCCTGGAAGGTGCGCACACCGAAGTTCTTGTGCTTGCTCAGCTCGTGCAGGATGTCGCTGGCCGGGGTGATCGGGTACGAGCCCAGGAACAGCGGCAGATCCGCCTGCTGCGAGGCGGCGATCAGGCCGTACGCCAGCGCCAGGTTGCCGGAGATGTTGCGGTACACCCCGGGCGGGAACGCCTTGGCGGCCGGCGCGACCTCGTAGGAGACCGCGAAGTCCTCGGTGGTCTCGCCGAAGTTCCAGCCCGCCCGGAAGGCGGCGATGTTCGCCTCCGCGATGTCCGGCTTCCTGGCGAACTTCGTCCGCAGGAACTTCTCCGTCCCCTCGGTCGGCCGGTGGTACATCCACGACAGCAGACCCAGGGCGAACATGTTCTTGCTGCGCTCGGCCTCCTTGCGGGTGAGGTCGAAGTCCTTCAGCGCCTCCACGGTCAGCGTGGTCAGCGGCACGGGGTGCACCTGGTAGCCGTCCAGCGACCCGTCCTCCAGCGGACTGGTCTCGTAGCCCACCTTCTGCATCGCCCGCTTGGTGAACTCGTCCGTGTTGACGATGATCTCCGCGCCGCGCGGCAGGTCGCCGATGTTCGCCTTCAGCGCGGCCGGGTTCATCGCCACCAGCACGTTCGGCGCGTCACCGGGGGTGAGGATGTCGTGGTCGGCGAAGTGCAGCTGGAACGACGACACGCCCGGCAGGGTGCCGGCGGGCGCCCGGATCTCGGCCGGGAAGTTCGGCAGCGTCGACAGGTCGTTGCCGAAGGACGCGGTCTCCGAGGTGAAGCGGTCACCGGTGAGCTGCATCCCGTCACCCGAGTCCCCCGCGAACCTGATGATCACCCGGTCGAGGCGACGGACGTCCTTCGCCCCGGCCGCTTTGCGCTGCTCTCCCGCGACGGCTTTGTCGGCCTGCTCCGCTGGGCTGCTGACCTGGCTGGTCACTGAACTGGACCTCCCTCGAGGCGGCTGTCCGGAAGCGGCCTTCCCGCAGGCCCTCCCAGGATCAACCCTACGTCCGTAAGGGTCCCCTTCCTGGGGTCATTCGCATGTTGGACACGAGTTCTCGAGTGCCGGGCCAGCGGTTCACGAGTTCAGGTAGGTCAGCACGGCCAGCACCCGGCGGTGGTCGCCGTCGCTCGGGGACAGCCCCAGCTTCAGGAAGATGTTGCTGACGTGCTTCTCGACGGCACCGTCGCTCACCACGAGCTGCCGGGCGATCGCCGAGTTCGTCCGGCCCTCGGCCATGAGCCCCAGGACCTCCCGCTCCCGGGGGGTGAGTCCCGCGAGCACGTCCTGCTTGCGGCTGCGCCCGAGCAGCTGCGCGACGACCTCCGGGTCCAGGGCCGTCCCGCCCTGGGCCACCCGCACCACCGCGTCGACGAACTCCCGCACCTCCGCCACCCGGTCCTTGAGCAGATAGCCGACCCCGCGGCTGGAACCCGCCAGCAGCTCCGTGGCGTAACGCTCCTCCACGTACTGCGACAGCACCAGCACGCCCAGCCCGGGGTGCGCCTTGCGCAGCCGCACCGCGGCCCGCACGCCCTCGTCGGTGTGCGTCGGCGGCATCCGTACGTCGGCCACCACCACGTCCGGCAGCTCGCCCTGCGCGTCCAGCTCGGTGATGGTCTTGATCAGTGCCTCGCCGTCACCGACCCCGGCGACGACCTCGTGCCCGCGGTCGGTCAGCAGCCGGGTCAGGCCCTCCCTGAGCAGCACTGAGTCCTCGGCGATGACCACCCGCACGCTGTCTCCCACGATCCCTCGGCCCCCCCACAGCCCCGCTCTGCCCGTACGACAGGTCAAGCATTCCAGCATCGGGGGGTTGATGCTGGCGGGCGAGGCCAAGAGGGGGCGGCCAGGAGGGGCGGGGACGGGTTCCGGCCGTGGAATGGCTGGTTGTCGACCAGCGCCGGGGGACGGGCGGGCGAGGCTCACCTGACGTGCGCGGACCGCCACGGCAGTTCCGCCGTCACCCGGGTCGGCCCGCCGGCCGGGGAGTCCACGAGCAGGATGCCGTCCACCGCGTCCAGCCGCTCCGCCAGTCCCGCCAGACCCGAGCCCCGGGACGGGTCCGCCCCGCCCACGCCGTTGTCCACGACCTGGAGCATCAGCCGGTTCTCCGCCCGCCACACCTCGACGCCCGCCCAGGTGGCCCGGGAGTGCTTGCTGATGTTCTGCAGCAGCTCCGAGACCGTGAAGTAGGCGATCCCCTCGATCGCCGGCGCCGGCCGCTCCGCCAGGTCCACCTCGACCTCGACCGGCACCGCGCACCGCGACGCCACCGCCGACAGTGCCGCGTCCAGGCCCCGGTCGGTCAGAACGGCCGGGTGGATGCCGCGGGCCAGGTCCCGCAGCTCCTGCAGCGCCGTCTTCACCTCGCCGTGCGCCTCGTCCACCATCCGCGCGGCCGCCTGCGGATCCTCCCGCAGCTTCTCCTTCGCCAGGCCCAGATCCATGGCCAGGCTGACCAGGCGGGCCTGCGCCCCGTCGTGCAGGTCCCGCTCGATGCGCCGCAGGTCGGCCGCCGCCGTGTCGACCACGACCCCCCGGTCCGACTCCAGCTCCACCACCCGCGTGACCAGCCGCGACGGGCCGAGCAGCCCGTGCACCAGCATCCGGTCCACCATCGTCAGCGCCCGTACGATCCACGGCGCGGCGATGGTGAACAACAGCCCCACGAGCGCCGTCACCGTGATCTCGAAGGGGTTGTCCAGGTAGACCCGGTGCGTCTCGTCGCCGTACAGCTGGATGCCGTCCTGGCCGGCGTACATGGGGAACACCCAGAACCACAGCGGATACGTCAGCAGGCCCCAGCCGAGCGTCCACACGGTCACGGTGACGGTGAAGGAGAACACCGCCCACGGCATCATCAGCAGCCCGTACAGCAGGGCCCGCCACGAGGCGCCGCTCTTCAGCACGGCCCCCATCCAGGCCGCCGCGCCGTGCTTGCGCACCCGCAGCGGCTCCGGGTCGGCCACGTCCAGGCCCAGCAGGGCCCGGGACCGCAGCCGCTCCAGCGCCCCGAACCAGCGGCAGCCCGCGAGCCCCGCCCCCAGCACCGGAATGCCGAGGAACGTCACCAGCAGGCCCGCCCCCAGCGACACCATCGTCACCGCGTACGTGAAGAGCACGACGCCGATCGGCAGGCTCAGCAGCACATGGCCGAGCTCCCGCCAGGAGCGGGCCTCGACCGGCGCCCGCAGCGCGGCCGGCAGCCGGTACCGCTGCTGGCCGGCACCACCGGGATACCCGGGCCGGCCCGGCCGCCCGTCGAGCCCGTAACCCTGTTCGTACTGCGTGGCCATCGGCGTCGTCCTTCTCCTCGTCCTGCGGCTGTCCTGTCGTACCTCCACCCTCCTGCGCCGCGGACCGGCGGACCATGAAGCTCGTCGGGGTCTTGAGCGGGGGGTTTTCCCCACCTGTGAGGTGGGGGCAATCGGTTCCACTCGGGTTCGCGGGCCCGGGTGCCCGGGCCCGCCGGCCCGCGGCGGGTCAGTGCGCCTTCCGGGTGGCCGTGCCGGCGGTCACCGGGCGGTCGCGCCACGGCAGTTCCGCCGTGATGGTCGTCGGGCCGCCCTCCGGTGACTCCACGACGAACAGGCCGTCCACGGCGTCCAGGCGGTCCGCCAGGCCCTTCATGCCCGTACCGCCGTCCAGGCGCGCGCCCCCGCGGCCGTCGTCCCACACCTGTATGAGCAGCCGGTCGTCCGTGCGCCACACGTCCACCGAGGCCGCCTTCGCCCCGCTGTGCTTGCTGATGTTCTGCAGCAGCTCCGAGACCGTGAAGTAGGCGATGCCCTCGATCGCCGGGGCCGGCCGCTCCGCCAGGTCGACCGTCACCTGCACCGGGACGGTGCACCGCGTGGCCACCGAGGACAGGGCCGCGTCCAGGCCGCGGTCCGTCAGCACGGCCGGGTGGATGCCGCGGGCCAGGTCCCGCAGCTCCTGAAGCGCCAGCTTCACCTCGCCGTGCGCCTCCTCGACCATCGCCGCCACGTGCTCGTCGGCCTGCCCCTCCAGGAGCTTCTCCTTGGCCAGGCCCAGACCCATGGCCAGGTTGACCAGGCGGGCCTGCGCCCCGTCGTGCAGGTCCCGCTCGATGCGCCGCAGGTCGGCCGCCGCCGTGTCGACGACCACGCCCCGGTCCGACTCCAGCTCGGCGATGCGCCGCTCCAGCTCGTCGGACGGCGACAGCAGCGCCCGCACCATCACCCGGTCGACGTTGGCCAGCCCCCGGGCGAGGAACGGCAGCACCGGCCACAGCACGAACAGCGACACCAGCGTGACAGTGAAGGTGAGGACACCCCAGGGCAGCCGGACGAGCTCGTACAGCACCGTGCGCCACCCGACCGGGTCCTTCAGCGCCAGCCACAACCGGGCGACGATCCCGCCGGTGCCGCGCAGCGGCAGCCGGCTCGGCTCGTCCACCCGCACGCCGAGCAGCGCCCTGGCCCGCGCCCGCTCCACCCTGCCCAGCTGCCGCGCGCCCGCCAGCCCCACCGCCAGCAGCGGGAACCCGATCACCGTGACGGTCAGCCCCAGGCCGGTGAACAGCACCGTCACGACGTAGGTGAATCCCAGCAGCGACACCGGAAGGTTCGCCAGCAGGTGCGCGATCTCCTTCCAGGTGGTCCGGTCGTAGGCGAGACGAGGCGGCGGCGGGTGGTCGTCCTGCGCCGTCCTCGACGACGGGTAGCGTTCGGTCATGTGCGTAAGCGTGCCCGGCGGCCGGTGCCCGCGCCATGAGGTGAACCGCCACGATTCCCTGGGGTAAACCCCACCCCCGCATGCAGCGCGGTGACGGGCTGCTTACCGTGCCTTTATCAGGGCCTAGACTCCCGTGCGTACAGATCGTCGAACAGCGGCGTTCACGAGGGTCGCGAGAGTCGTCGCAGAGTCGTCGCAAGAGTCGTCGCAGAGTCAGGGAGCGAGGGGACGGACGTGCCGGAACCGACCGTCGTCGGGACGACCGTCGTGCATGCGACCGTCGTCGCGGCGGACTACTTCGAGTCCTACTCGGCCGTCGGACTGCTCGCCGTCGTCGGTGTGCTGTTCGTCGCCGTCGCGTTCGGCGCGGGACGGCTGCTGCGGCCCGTGGTGCCCACGCCCGAGAAGCTGCTGACGTACGAGTGCGGCGTCGACCCCGTCGGCGAGGGCTGGGCCCACACCCAGGTCCGCTACTACGTCTACGCCTTCCTGTACGTGATCTTCGCCGTCGACTCGGTCTTCCTGTTCCCCTGGGCCACCGTCTTCGCCGCCCCCGGCTACGGCGCGACGACCCTGGTGGAGATGTTCATCTTCCTCGGCTTCCTCGCCGTGGGCCTGCTCTACGCATACAAGAAGGGCGTCCTGGCATGGACGTGACCCCCGAGCCCGTTCTGCTGCCCGAGCCGAAGCGGCTGGGTGCCCTGTCGCGCCTCGCGCCCGAGCCGATGAAGGTGATCCTCAACTGGGGCCGCCGCTACTCGCTCTGGGTCTTCAACTTCGGCCTCGCCTGCTGCGCGATCGAGTTCATCGCCGCGTCGATGGCCCGCCACGACTTCATCCGCCTCGGCGTGATCCCCTTCGCGCCGGGCCCGCGCCAGGCCGACCTCATGGTGGTCTCCGGCACGGTCACGGACAAGATGGCCCCGGCGGTGAAGCGCCTGTACGAGCAGATGCCCGAGCCGAAGTACGTCATCTCCTTCGGCGCCTGCTCGAACTGCGGCGGCCCGTACTGGGACTCGTACTCCGTCACCAAGGGCGTCGACCAGATCATCCCGGTGGACGTCTACGTCCCCGGCTGCCCGCCGCGTCCCGAGGCGCTCCTCCAGGGCATCCTCAAGCTCCAGGAGAAGATCGCCCGCGAGTCGCTGGGGGAGCGGTACGGGACTGCGCGCCCGTCGGCGGCGGCGTTGCAGAGCGGCCTGGTACGGCCGCCGGCGGCCACGGAACCGGCCACGGCTCCGGCTGTCGATGAGGCTCCGGCTTCCGGCGGGGCCCCGGGCGCGGGGGAGGAGGGCCGATGACCGCCGTCGGCTGGCTGCCCGCCGACGCCGAGGAACTGTTCGGCCCGCAGGCCACGGCCGAGGAGTCGTACGAGGTCCTGACCGTCGACGTTCCGCCGACCGCCTGGATCTCCGCCCTGGAGACCGCGCGCGACCGGCTGGGCTGCACCTACTTCGACTGGCTGAGCGCGGTCGACGAACCGGGCACGGGTTTCCGCGTCGCCGCGCACCTCGCCGCCCTGTCCCCGTCCCCCGTACGACGGCTGCTGCTGCGCACCACCGTGCCGCACGAGAAGCCCGTGCTGGCCAGCGCGGTCGACGTCTACGCGGGTGCGGCCTGGCACGAGCGCGAGACCCACGAGATGTTCGGCGTGGTCTTCGAGGGCCACCCGGCGCTGGACCATCTGCTGCTGCCCGAGGGCTTCGAGGGGCACCCCCTGCGCAAGGACTTCGTCCTGGCGGCCCGGGTCGCCAAGACCTGGCCGGGCGCCAAGGAGCCCGGGGAGCCGGAGCACGGCGGCCCCAAGCGCCGCCAGATGCTGCCCCCGGGCGTCCCCGACCCGAACGAGTGGGGTCCCCTCAAGGGCCAACTGCCCCCCGCCCCCGCCCGTCCGGCCCGCGGCGCGACCCGGGGCCCGGCGGCCCGCGCGGCGGGCGACCGCCCCGTACGCCGTACCCGCACGGCCTCGGAGGGCTCGGCGAGCCAGGCCGTCCCCGCCCCCGAGGCACCGACCGGAGGCGCCTCATCCCCCGCCGCGACCGGAGAACGCGACGCCCCCCGGCGCGCACGGAGCGCGGGAGACGGCTCGGCGTCCCAGCGCGCGGATTCGGGCACTCCTGCCGCCCCGCGCCGGGCTCGGAGCGCGGGTGAGGGTTCGGCGTCGCAGCGGGCGGGGGCCGGTGCTCCTGCCGGCCCGCGCCGGGCGCGCAACGCGTCGGAGGGGTCCGCGTCCCAGCGGTCGGCGTCCGGCGACGCGGCGCCGGCGGAGTCCGACGCCGTAGCGGCGCCGGGTTCCGAGGTCGCAGCGTCGCGGGGTTCCGCGGCCGCAGCGTCGCAGGGACCGGACGCCGCAGCGCCGCAGGGACCGGGTGCCGTGGCGCCGCGGGGGTCCGACGCCGCAGCGTCGCAGGGCCCCGACGCGTCCGCGCCGCGAGACACGGAACCCGCGACGGCCCCGGGCGACGACGCCGCGACCGTACGCCCGCAGGACCGTGCGGACGCCGCGACCACGCGCCCGAAGGACCGTGCCGCGAAGGCCCCCAGGGCCCCGCGCAGCCCGGACGCCCCCTGGCACCACGCCCGCCCGGCCTACGAGGAACCGGAACCCCAGCCGTCGCCCGAGGCCGCGCTGATGCCGGCCCCCGGGCCGTCGCAGCCATCCGGGACGTCCCGAGGCACTGGTCCTGACGACAACCCGGAAAACCAGGACACCTCACCGAGCCCAGACACCCCGGAAACCCGGCAGTCCCCAGAAACCCCCGAAGACCCCACAGGAGGCCAGCGGTGAACGACGCACTCGACGTCGCCCTGCGTCTCCTGGCAGTCTTCGTCGTCTTCCTCACCTTCCCGCTGATCGTCGGCCAGACCGAGCACAAGGTCATGGCCCACATGCAGGGCCGCCTCGGCCCCATGTACGCCGGCGGCTTCCACGGCTGGGCCCAGCTCATCGCCGACGGCGTCAAGTTCGCGCAGAAGGAGGACGTCGTCCCGGCGGGCGCGGACCGCCGCATCTTCCAGCTCGCGCCGGCCGTCGCCCTCCTGCCGTACCTGCTCGTCCTGCTCGCCATCCCGATCGGCCCCGGCGAGGGCGCCGTCGGCCAGGTCCTGGACGCGGGCGTGTTCTTCGTCCTGGCCGTCATGGGCGTCGGCGTCCTCGGCTCGCTCATGGCCGGCTGGGCCAGCGCCAACAAGTTCTCCCTCCTCGGCGGCCTGCGCACCGCCGCCCAGCTGCTCGCCTACGAACTGCCGATGCTGCTGGCCGCCGCCTCCGTCGCGATGGCGGCCGGCACCGTCTCCCTGCCCGGCATCCTCGACGCCTTCGAGTGGTGGTGGCTGCCCTGGCAGATCGTCGGCGCGATCGTGTTCTTCGTGGCGGGGCTCGCCGAGCTGCAACGCCCGCCGTTCGACATGCCGGTCGCCGACTCGGAGATCATCTTCGGCGCGTACACCGAGTACACCGGCCTGCGCTTCGCCCTGTTCCTCCTGGCCGAGTACGCCGGGATCATCGTGCTGTGCGGCCTGACCACCGTCCTGTTCCTAGGCGGCTGGCACGGCCCCTGGGGCGCCGACGGCCTCGGCTGGGTGTGGACCCTGCTGAAGACCGCGCTCCTCGCGTTCCTCGTGATCTGGCTGCGCGTCACCTACCCCCGCCTGCGTGAGGACCAGCTCCAGAAGCTGTCCTGGACCCTCCTCGTGCCCCTCTCCCTCGCCCAGATCGCCCTCACGGGCATCGTGAAGGTGGTGTTCCTCTGATGGCCCCCATCCCTGGCAGCGGGCTCGCCAAGGGCCTGGCCGTCACCCTGCGCACGATGACGAGGAAGACCGTCACCGAGCAGTACCCGGACGTCCAGCCCGACCTCCCGCCCCGCACCCGCGGTGTCATCGGCCTGTTCGAGGAGAACTGCACGGTCTGCATGCTGTGCGCCCGCGAGTGCCCGGACTGGTGCATCTACATCGACTCCCACAAGGAGACGATCCCGGCGGCGACCCCGGGCGGCCGTGAACGCAGCCGCAACGTCCTCGACCGCTTCGCGATCGACTTCTCCCTGTGCATGTACTGCGGTATCTGCATCGAGGTCTGTCCTTTCGACGCCCTGTTCTGGTCCCCGGAGTTCGAGTACGCCGAGACCGACATCCGCGACCTCACCCACGAGCGCGACAAGCTCCGTGAGTGGATGTGGACGGTCCCCGCCCCGCCGGCTCTCGACCCCGGCGCGGAGGAGCCGAAGGAACTCGCCACCGCCCGCAAGGCCGCCGAGAAGCTGGCGGCCCAGCAGCAGGCCGAGGCCGCCGAGACCGCCGGAGCCATCAAAACCGCCGAGGCCGTGGAGACCGGTGGGACGCCCAGGCCCGGCGCGGCACGCACCGCGCCGCCCGCGTCCGGCACCGAGCCCCACGCCGACGAGCAGTCCCGCGCGGCCGAAGGTCCCACCCGCCCGATGGGCGACTCCCAGCAGCAGACGGACCAGCCCAGGCCGGGACAGGAGGGCCGGGCATGAGCCTCGCCGCAGCGACCGCAGCCGTCGCCGTGACGTACGCCGGCACCGTGACGCACGCCGCCGCCGTGATGCACGCTGGCACAGAGCTGGTGGGCACCGTGACGCACGCCGGCACAGTGGCGCACGCCGCCACCACCACGGCCGCCGAGTCCCACGGCTTCCTCTCCCCGACCGGCGTCGAGATCGCCTTCCTCCTCGTCGGCCTGGTCACCTTCGGCGCCGCGCTCGTCACCGTCACCACCCGGCAACTGGTGCACGCCGCCCTGTGGCTGGTGGTCGCCCTCGGCGGCCTCGCCGTCGAGTACCTCCTGCTCACCGCCGAGTTCATCGCCTGGGTGCAGGTCCTCATCTACGTCGGTTCCGTCGTCGTCCTCCTCCTGTTCGGTCTGATGCTCACCAAGGCCCCGATCGGCCGCTCCCCGGACGCAGACTCCGGCAACCGCTGGGCCGCCCTCACCGTGGCCGTCGCCGCCGCGGCCGCCCTGGTCTGGGTCGTCGTGGACGCCTTCCGCACGACCTGGATCGACCTGGACGGCCCGGCCGCCGGGTCCACGAAGGTCACCGGCGCGAGCCTCTTCCAGAACTGGGTCCTCCCGTTCGAGGCCCTCTCCGTCCTCCTCCTCGCCGCCCTGGTCGGCGCGATCGTCCTGTCCCGCAAGGCGAAGGCGCAGGACGCCGGAGGCCAGGGGGCGGACCGGGCACCCGCGGTCACGACGGGGGACCAGGCCGCCGCAGACAAGGAAGGCGCCCGCTGATGCACCTCGCCTATCCCGCCGTGCTCTCCGTCCTCCTGTTCTGCACGGGCCTGTACGGCGTCCTCGCCCGCCGCAACGCGATCCTGGTCCTGATGTCGGTCGAGCTGATGCTCAACGCCGTCAACCTGAACCTGGTCGCCTTCGACGTCTGGCTGAGCAAGACCGCCGAGGAGACCCTGCACTCCGGCCAGGCCCTGACCCTGTTCACCATCGCCATCGCCGCCGCCGAGATCGGCATCGGCCTGGCCATCGTCCTGGCCGTCCACCGCAACCGCGGCACCTCGGACATCGACAAGCTCCGCGACACCGCCGAGCGGCACGACACCGACGGCCCCGACAGCGCCGCCCTCACGGCCGAGCAGGCCGGGCCGGCCGAGAAGGCTGAGGCCACCGCGTGACCACGACCACCCTCGCCGTCCTCGTCCCCCTCCTTCCGTTCCTCGGCGCCGCCGCGGGCCTGCTGCTGGGCCGCACGGCACCCGGCTTCGTCCGGCCGCTGGCCGTCCTGCCGACGCTCACCTCCCTGGTGCTCGCCGCGCTGGTCGCCGTGCGCCAGGGCGGTGACCAGGCCGTCGACGCCGCCACCGAGCTCACGCCCACCGGCTCGGTGCCGATCGAGCTGGCCCTGCACATCGACGGCTTCGCCGCCCTGACCGCCGTGCTGGTCGGCGTCGTCGCCTCCTGCGTGCAGATCTACTCGACGGGCTACCTGCGCGACGACCCGCGCTACCCCTCCTACGCCGCTCTGGTCTCCCTGTTCACCTCCGCCATGCTGCTCGTCGTCTACTCCGGCGACCTGATGGTGCTGCTGGTCGGCTGGGAAGTCATGGGCATCTGCTCCTACTTCCTGGTCGGCCACTACTGGGAGACCCCGGAGGCCCGCGCCGCCTCCCTCAAGGCCTTCCTGGTCACCAAGCTCGGCGACGTGCCCTTCCTCATCGGCCTGTTCGCGCTCGCCGGCGACGCCGGGTCGTTCCGCATCACCCGGGTCCTCGGCGCCGTGGCGAGCGGCGGCATCGACCACCCCACGCCGATCGCCCTGCTGCTCCTGGCCGGCGTGGCGGGCAAGTCGGCGCAGTTCCCGCTGCACACCTGGCTCCCCGACGCCATGGCGGGCCCCACCCCGGTCTCCGCGCTGATCCACGCCGCCACGATGGTCGCCGCCGGTGTCTACTTCATCGCCCGTCTCCTCCCGCTCTTCCAGGCCTCGCAGGCCGCCCTGGTGGTGCTGGCCGTCATGGCGGCCGTCACGATGGCCGGCTCGGCCCTGGCCGCGCTCGCCCAGGACGACATCAAGCGCGTCCTCGCGTACTCGACGATCGGCCAGCTCGGCTACATGAGCGGCGCGCTCGCCGTCGGCGACCGCGGGGCCGCCGTCTTCCACCTCCTCACGCACGGCGCCTTCAAGGCGCTGCTGTTCCTCGCGGCCGGCGTGATCATCCACGCCGCCGGCACCAACTCGCTGGCCGCCATGTCCCGCATGCGGAACCTGCGCGACCGGGTCCCCGACGCCTACTGGACGATGACCGTGGCGTTGCTCGCGCTCGCCGCGATCCCGCCGTTCAGCGGCTTCTTCTCCAAGGAGGCCGTCCTCGGCGTCGCCGAGCACGTCGTCACCGGTCACACCGAGCACGCCCCCGCCTCCGCGGGCTGGATCGTCCTCCTCTCCGGGCTGCTCACGGCCTTCCTCACCGCCGCCTACGCGATGCGCCTGTGGCTGCTGGCCTTCCGCGGCCGGGGCGCCGAGGCCCCCGACCACGGCAGCCAGCCGCTGACGATGACCGCGGTGCTGTGGGTGCTCGCCGTGCCGTCCCTGGCGCTCGGCGGGTTCGCGTTCCGCGTCCTGCCCGACTGGTTCGACGGCCGCGACCTCAGCCCGACGCTCACCACCTCCGTGCTCGGCACCGGCGTGGCCCTGGCCGGCGGCATCGTCACCTACGCCGCCTGGCGGCACACCACCGCCCTCGCGGCCCGCGTCCCGCTGGGAGCCGTCGCCGCCCACCCGGAGGGCGACGCCGCCCAGGTCGAGGCCGAAGCCATCGCCAGTCACAAGCCCGCCTACGGCACCGTGGCCGCCGCACCCGACCCGGCCGACCCCGGGCGGCTGCTGCTCGGCCCGATGCACCGGCACGCCGCCCTCGGCTTCCGCCTGGACGCCGTGTACGCGGCTGTCTTCGTCCGCCCGGTCCAGGCCGGCGCGCGTCTCGTCCGGTTCCTGGACCGCGAGGTCGTCGAGACCTACGTACGCGGCGCGGGCGCCCTACCCCGCTGGCTCGGCACCGCCGTACGGCGCGCCCAGACCGGCAATGTGCAGACCTATGTGAGCGCGCTGCTCGCCGGTGCCGTCGTCCTGGCGGTCGCCGCCGTCCTCGTCGCCACGGGAGCGTGAGCAGGCGTGATCGATATCAATGAGTCCGTGATGCAGTTCCTTCTGGCATTCGTCGTCGTCGGCCCGCTCCTGGGGGCCGCAGCCGCTCTCCTGCCGGCCCCGCCCGGGCTGAAGGGGAAGTCGCCCGAGCAGGCCGTCCTGCGGCACGGCGTCACCGTCACCGGCGCGGTCCTCGTCGCCGCGATCGTCCTCGCGCTCGGCTTCGACCACGACCACCCGTCGAAGATGCAGGCCAGCACCGACATCAGCTGGATCCCCGCACTCGACGTACGGATCCACCTCGGCATCGACGGCATCTCCCTCCCCCTCGTGGTCCTGACCGCGCTGCTGACCTTCCTCAGCGCGCTCTACTCGTACTTCACGATGCCTGCGGGCCCGAGCCCCAAGGCCTTCGTCGCCCTGCTCCTCGTCCTCGAGTCCGGCACGCTGGCGACCTTCGCCGTCCTCGACCTGCTGCTGTTCTTCCTCGCCTTCGAGATGGTCCTCATCCCGATGTACTTCCTCATCGCCCGCTGGGGCGGTGAGGGCCGGAGCCAGGCCGCGTGGCGGTTCATCCTCTACACGCTGCTCGGTTCCGTGGTCATGCTGCTCGGCCTGCTCCTGATCGGACTCAAGGCGGGCACGTTCGACATGATGGCACTCGCCACTGACAACCACGGGGCGCTGACCATGTCCGTGCAGGTCATCGCCGCTTTGGCGATCGGGATCGGGCTCGCGGTGAAGACGCCGATGTGGCCGCTGCACAGCTGGCTGCCCGACGCCCACACCGCCGCCCCGACCGTCGGCTCGGTCCTGCTGGCCGGCGTCCTGCTCAAGATGGGTACGTACGGTTTCGTCCGGATCCTCCTGCCCATCGCCCCCGACGGCTTCCGCACCTTCGCGCCCTACCTCGCCGCCCTCGCCGTCGTCGGGATCATCTACGGATCCCTGGCCTGCCTGGCGCTGGCCAGGCACGGCGCGAAGGGCGACCTCAAGCGGCTCATCGCCTACTCCTCCGTCGGCCACATGGGCTTCGTCCTGCTCGGCATCGCCACGATGACCCCGACCGGCGTGAACGGCGCCCTGTTCGCCAACATCGCCCACGGCCTCATCACCGGCCTGCTCTTCTTCCTGGTCGGCGCCCTGAAGGACCGCACCGGCACCACCGACCTCGACACGCTCGCCCAGGAGACCGGAGCGGCGCTGTACGGCAAGGCCCCGCGCCTGGGAGGCCTGCTCGCCTTCGGCGCGGTCGCCTCGCTCGGCCTGCCCGGCCTGGCCGGGTTCTGGGGCGAGATGCTGGCCCTGTTCGGCGCGTTCGACCCGGCCGGCGGCCTCAGCCGCCCGGCCTACCTCACCTTCATGGCGATCGGCGCCTTCGGCACGCTGCTGACGGCCGCGTACCTGCTCGTCGTGGTCCGCCGCGTCTGCATGGGCGCCCTGCCGCAGGACGCGCCGAAGCTCACCGACGTGCGCGGTTACGAGTTCGCGGCCTGGACCCCGCTCGTCGTCCTCACCGTCGTCGCGGGCCTGTGGCCCAGGGCCCTCCTCGGCCTGACCGACCCGGCCGTGCAGCAGCTCCTCTCAGGAGGCACCCGATGAGCTCCCTGGCCCAGCCCCTGGCCACGTCGCTGGTCCAGTCCGTCGACTGGCTCGCCATCGCGCCGCCCACCCTCGCGGCGATCGTCGGCCTCGGCGTCCTCGTCGCCGACCTGTTCGTCGGCGCGCGCAGCAAGCCCCTGCTCGGCTGGCTCTCGGTCGCCGGCCTGGCCGCCTCCCTACTCCTGCTGCTGCCGCTCCTGGACGGCGACCGCAGCACCTTCTGCCTGACCGGCGACCCCGGCGTGTGCAGCTACACAGCGGACCGCTTCACCCTGGTCATCCAGTTCCTGGTGCTCGGCGGCGCGCTGCTGGCCGCGCTCCTGTCGGTCACCGCCCTCAAGGACGCGCGCGGCGGACTGCCCGAGGGCGAGTTCTGGTTCCTGCTGCTGTCCTCCGCGGCCGGCGCCGCCCTGCTGCCCGCCTCCCGGGACCTCGCGACCCTCATCGTCGCCCTGGAGGTCGCCTCCCTGCCCGCCTTCGCGCTGGTGGGCCTGCGCCACGGCGACCGCCGCTCCTCCGAAGCGGCCCTGAAGTTCTTCCTGTCCTCGGTCACCGCGACCGCGGTCAGCCTCATGGGCATCAGCTTCGTGTACGCCTCGACCGGCACCCTCTACCTCACCCAGGTCGCCGACCGCATCCAGACCGTCCAGTCCGACGCCGGGCAGCTCCACACCCTCGCCCAGACCGGCGTCGTCCTCACCCTCGTCGGCTTCGCCTTCAAGACGGCCGCCGTGCCGTTCCACTTCTGGGTGCCCGACACCTACGTGGGAGCACCCCTGCCGATCGCCGCCTACCTGTCGGTGGTCGGCAAGGCCGTCGGCTTCACCGGCCTCATCCTCGTCACGGTGATCGCCTTCCCGTCGTACGCCGACGTCTGGGGCCCCGCCCTGGCCGCCCTGGCCGCGCTCACCATGACCATCGGCAACGTCGGCGCGCTCCGCCAGCAGGCCACGCGCGCGTACAGCGCGGTCCGGCTGCTCGCCTGGTCCTCCGTCGGCCAGGCCGGCTACCTCCTGGTGCCGATCGCCGCCGCCGCGTACTCCGACGACGCCGAGCGGTCGATCGGCTCCACCGTGGCCTACGCCCTGATGTACGGCGCCGTGAACCTCGGCGCCTTCGCGGTGGCGGCGCTCCTGGCCCGCACACGGCTCCTCAACCGCGTCTCCGACTACCGCGGCCTGTACGCCTCCAGCCCGCTGACCGCGCTGCTGCTGGCGTTCTTCCTGCTCTGCCTGGCGGGGCTGCCGCCGGGCGTCATCGGCCTCTTCGCGAAGGTCACCGTCTTCTCGGCGGCCGTCGACGCGGGCCTCGGCTGGCTCGCCGTGGTCATGGCGGTCAACGTCGTCATCGCGCTGTTCTACTACCTCCAGTGGACGGCCCTGCTGTTCCGCGCCCCCGAGGGCGAACCCGAGCGGCACCGCATCCCCGCGCCCCTCACCGCCGCGATCGCCCTCACCGGCGTCCTGGGCGTCGCCCTGTCCGGCGCGCCCCAGCTGGTGCTGCGGTTCACGGACACCGGACTGTTCTGACGTTCACCCCTCGGTCCTCAGCGGCGGACGTCTGCCGGCGTCCGCCGCTTTCGCCACGCGCGCGTGGGGCACCCGCCCCCCACGCGCGCGTGCCGCCGTCACCCGGACGGTCCACGCGCGCCGCCGCACCCACCAGGGAACCCGCGCCTTCCGCCTGGCGTTGACCAGTACGGGAGGGTCCACTGGACGTGACACCACGACACCAGTGGGCATCGCAGACCAAGGAAGGGTTCCCTGCCGCACCACTTGGAGGGCGTACCGTGCACCGCCGGCACAACGGGCTCAGGACCGCAGTACTCCTCGGAGGGCTGTCCGCACTCATCATCGTCATCGGCGGCTTCTTCGGCCGCATGGGGCTCGTCGTCGCCGTCCTCGTCGCGCTGGGCACGAACGCGTACGCGTACTGGAACAGCGACAAGCTGGCCCTGCGCGCGATGCGGGCCCGCCCGGTCAGCGAGTTCGAGGCCCCGGGGCTGTACCGCATGGTCCGCGAGCTCTCCACCCAGGCCCGGCAGCCCATGCCGCGCCTGTACATCTCCCCGACGGACGCGCCCAACGCCTTCGCCACCGGCCGCAATCCGCGCAACGCCGCCGTGTGCTGCACGGACGGCATCCTGCGCCTGCTGGACGAGCGCGAACTGCGCGGCGTCATCGGCCACGAACTCAGCCACGTCTACAACCGCGACATCCTCATCTCCTCGGTCGCCGGCGCCCTGGCCTCCGTGATCATGTTCCTGGTCAACTTCGCCTGGCTCATCCCCGTCGGCCGCTCCGACGACGATGACGGCCCGGGCCTGCTCGGCATGCTGCTGATCATGCTCCTGGGCCCGCTCGCCGCCAGCCTCATCCAGCTGGCCATCAGCCGCTCCCGGGAGTACGAGGCGGACGCCTCCGGCGCCCACCTCACCGGCGATCCGCTCGCCCTCGCCAGCGCCCTGCGCAAGCTCGAACTCGGCACCAAGCAGCTCCCGCTGCCTCCCGAGCCGCGGATCGAGACCGCGAGCCATATGATGATCGCCAATCCCTTCCGTCCGGGCCAGGGCTTCTCGAAGTTGTTCTCCACTCACCCGCCGATGGCGGACCGTATCGCCCGGCTCGAGAAGATGGCAGGTCACCAGCAGTGAAGACCATCCTGAACGTCATATGGCTCGTCCTGAGCGGCTTCTGGCTGTTCCTCGGCTACCTGGCCGCCGGCGTGCTGCTGTGCATCACGATCATCGGCATCCCGTTCGGCGTCGCGGCGTTCCGCATCGGCATCTACGCCCTGTGGCCCTTCGGGTACACCACGGTCGAGCGCGGTGACGCGGGCGCGCCCTCCTGCGTCGGCAACGTCCTGTGGCTGGTCCTGGCCGGCTGGTGGCTGGCACTCGGCCACATCTTCACCGGCATCGCCCTGTGCGTCACGATCATCGGCATCCCGCTGGGCATCGCCAACTTCAAGCTGATCCCGGTCTCCCTGCTGCCGCTGGGCCGCGAGATCGTCCGCACGGACCAGCCGTTCGCGAGCCGCTGAGGACTCCGGTTTTCCACAGATCAGCGGTTTTCCACAGGCCCGCCCGGCTGTCAGTGGCGCTCTGCATGATGAACGCATGACCGAGACCACGAGCGTCCGCTCCTCAGGCAGGCCGACCCGGGCCGGCTTTCGCACGCGCACCGGCCACCGCATACCCACTCACCTCCGTACAGGCGCCGACCTGCGCATACGCCCGACGGTCATACAGCCGTCCTGAAACGCCGCAGGCCGCTCACACGCCCCGCACGCCCACCCGGCGCCGCACCGCGTACGCCGCCACCCCCACGGCGAGTACACCTGCCCCGGTCACCACCGAGACCCCCGGCAGGGAGAACGCCAGCACCACGCACCCGAGCAGCCCTACCGCCGGCACCACCCTCGCCCTCGGAGCCGCGTCCAACGTCCATGCGGAGGCGTTCGCCACCGCGTAGTACGCCAGCACACCGAAGGAGGAGAAGCCGATCGCGCCCCGGACGTCCACCGTGGCGGCCAGGACCGCGACCACCGCGCCCACGGCCAGCTCCGCCCGGTGCGGCACCTGGAACCGCGGATGCACGGCGGCCAGCGCGCCCGGCAGATGCCGGTCCCGGGCCATGGCCAGCGTCGTCCGCGAGACGCCGAGGATCAGCGCGAGCAGCGAGCCGAGCGCGGCCACCGCGGCACCCACCCGCACCACCGGCGCCAGCCCCGGCGCCCCGGCCGCCCGCACCGCGTCCGCCAGCGGAGCGGTCGCGTCCCCGAGACCGTCCGCACCCAGCACCGAAAGGACCGCCACCGCCACACACGCGTACACCACCAGCGTGATGCCCAGGGCCAGTGGGATCGCGCGCGGAATGGTGCGTGCCGGGTCCCGCACCTCCTCACCGAGGGTCGCGATCCGCGCGTACCCCGCGAACGCGAAGAACAGCAGCCCGGCCGCCTGCAGGATGCCGACCGCACCGTCCGATGCGCCGATGTCCACCCGCCCGGCATCCGCCCGGCCCGACGCCAGACACGCGACCACCACACCAGCGAGGACGGCCAGCACCACCGCCACGATCACCCGCGTCAGCCACGCGGACTTCTGGATACCGCCGTAGTTCACCGCGGTCAGCGCCATCACGGCCGCGACCGCCACGGCGTGGGCCTGCTGAGGCCAGACGTACGTGCCCACGGTGAGCGCCATCGCCGCGCAGGAGGCCGTCTTGCCGACCACGAAGGACCAGCCGGCGAGGTAGCCCCAGAAGTTCCCCAGCCGCTCGCGTCCGTACACGTACGTGCCGCCGGAGGCCGGATACAGCGCGGCCAGGCGCGCGGACGAGCTGGCGTTGCAGTAGGCGACCACGGCCGCGACCGCCAGTCCGAGCAGCAGCCCGGACCCGGCCGCGCGCGCCGCCGGCGCCAGGGCCGCGAAGATGCCGGCTCCCACCATCGAGCCGAGGCCGATGACCACCGCGTCGCCCACCCCGAGGGTGCGCCGCAGTTCGGAGCCGGGTCGTGTCATGCGCCGCACCCTACCGACCTGCGCAACCGCCGGGCGTCGGAGGTGCGTCCTGTTCACCAACACGACATGAACGCGCGCGGCAGCCCGGCCGAGGCGACTTGGGCTTACCGCCCGAGGCCGTTCGAAGCGGTGTGGGCAGGGGCGCGGAAGGACAGGTTCACGGCATGACGATCATCAGCTGGATCATCCTCGGACTGCTGGCCGGCGCCATCGCCAAGTTCCTGCTGCCGGGCCGCGACCCGGGCGGCCTGATCGGCACGACGCTGATCGGCGTGGCCGGCGCGTTCATCGGCGGCTGGATATCGGCCCGCTGGCTGGACCACCCGATCACCAAGGACTTCTACGACGGCGCCACCTGGGCCGCCGCGATCGGCGGCTCGCTGGTCCTGCTGATCGTCTACCGCCTCCTGTTCGGCCACTCGCGCGACTGACCGCGCCCATCGAACCGCAGCCGACAGGCGAGAAGGGTGGGCACCAGCCAGGTGCCCACCCTTCTCCGGAAGGTTCCAGCGTCTCACCAGGCCTTCGCGACGCCCGTGAACCCACACCCGCGCGGACTTACCGGTAGTTCACGAACTGCATCGCGAAGTCGAAGTCCTTGCCCTTCAGCAGCGCGATGACGGCCTGAAGGTCGTCGCGGCTCTTGGAGCTCACCCGCAGCTCGTCACCCTGCACCTGGGCCTTCACACCCTTCGGCCCCTCGTCACGGATGATCTTGGCCACCTTCTTCGCGTTCTCCTGGGAGATGCCCTCCTTGATCGACGCGAAGATCTTGTACTCCTTGCCGGAGAGCTGGGGCTCGCCCGCGTCCAGAGCCTTCAGCGAGATGCCGCGCTTGATGAGCTTGGACTGGAAGACGTCGAGGACAGCCTTCACCCGGTCCTCGGAGTTCGCCTCCATGAGGATCTTCTCGCCGGACCACGAGATCGAGGCCCCCACGCCCTTGAAGTCGTAGCGCTGGGAGATCTCCTTGGCGGCCTGGTTGAGGGCGTTGTCGACCTCCTGCCGCTCGACCTTCGAGACGATGTCGAAACTGGAGTCGGCCATGTCCTGTGGCTCCTTGTATCGGGGTGCGAATCGGGGTGCGTTCCGGGTGCGTACCGGCATACGCGGGCGGCCGCCGAGTCCGGCAGGGTCCCGGGCCGCATCCGGACAAGCCTAGCCACCCCCCGACCACCGGGTGCCGATCAATCGGGTGGCGAAGCACCCCTCCCCATCGGGTATTGTTTACGTCGTTGCCAGGGAGCACCGCCGAAAGGTGGCTCAACAGGCAGCAACCCCGGCGGTGTGCCCGAGCGGCCAAAGGGAGCAGACTGTAAATCTGCCGGCTCAGCCTTCCTAGGTTCGAATCCTAGCGCCGCCACACTGGGGAAGACCCCCTCCGAACTGCGCGAACGCAGAGCGGAGGGGGTCTCTTCGTATTCGAGCGCGCTCGTTCGAGCAATGGTCGAAAAGAGAGGCTTGTCTCACCTGGTCCCAGGTGTGGCCCGCCCCTGATCAGCGTGTGTCCCCCAGGCGTCCCCCGGGGGGAGGCGCCACCTCAGTGCCATTCCCGCAGGCCAGCCTCAATCTGGCGGTTCGCGCGGTCCTGGGCTTGCGCCAGAACCTTCGCGTAGACCCGCAGGAGCACGGCCACGGAGTGCCCGGCCCTACGCGCCACCTCCATGGGGTCGACGCCGGAGAAGAGCCAGAACGAGACCCCGGCGCACCGGAGGTCGTACGGTCGGCGGGCGAGGGGCGATGCCACCTCCGAGGGAGACAGGGCGGCGTTCCGGGCCTCGGCCCAAACCTCGCCGTATCCCGTGTCCTGAATCACACCGCCGCGGCTGGTCCGGAACAGGCGGCCATCCGGAGCCGCGCCGTATCGCTCGATGTGCCACCGGAGCATTGCCACGAAGTGCGGCGGGATCGGCACCACCCGTGAGTCCCGAACCGCACGGGCCTTGAGGTGGCGCTCTTGGTGGGCCCGGGCGTCGTCCGTCCAATCGTGGCCGGCATGGACGATGCCGCCACGAAGCGTGAGGTGGCCCCATCCGCGCTTGGGCAGGTGGCACTGCGACGCTTTCAGTCCCACGGCTTCAGCGGGACGCATGGCGGCGTAGTAGAGGCATCCGAAGAAGGCCTCAAGGTGCGCGCCGCGCTCCCCTTGACCACGCACCCCTTCGAGCAGCTCTCTGACCTGGCGAGGGTTGGCGACGCTTGCCGGGTCAACTTCCTCGGTGGACTTCGGGGCCGTCCACTTGACCGTGGTGAGGGGATTCACGGGGACCGTGAAGTACCTCCGTTCGACCGCGAGCCCGAGAACGTCGCTCAGGCAGGCTCGCTTGCGGCGGGCAGTACGTCCTGCGGCCGGGGAGCCGTCGAGCAACGTCGACAGGGCGTCCAGCGCCGTGCGGAGTGTCGCAGGGTCTTCGAGCGCCGAGATGGCCACGGAGTTCTTCTCCACCCAGAGCAGAGCGTCCGCCACTTCGGCGGGGGGCTCTTCGCCCCAACGCTTCTTGTTGTACGCCCAGCCGTACAGGGCCCGGCGCAGCAATCGGGGCGCCGGACGGCCAGCCGTGGTCTTCACCAGCGCGGGCGTGATGGTGGCGAGGGCGTCGGCATCGTTGCGGCGGGACTTTGCCGGCAGGCGGTCCCACCTGCTGTCGACGTACGCCCGAGTGTGCTCGTACCAAGTCACTGAGCCGTTCAGCGCGCGGAGCTCGGAGGCGGGCAGGCCCGTCTCCACGTCGAACTGCTCGCCCTTGCGGAGAGCGGTCATGAGCTCGGAACGGCGGCCGTCCGCCTGCGCTTTGACGGTGTAGCTCTTCGAGTGCTTCTGGGGGCCGACAAGCCAGCGGACGCGATAGGGCTTCGGGCGGTCGCGGCGAGTCTCGATGCTGTAGACGCGAACGTCGTACGTGAAGGGCATTGCTCTCCAGGCAGCGGAAGGGCCCGCCCAGAAGGGCGGGCCCGATGGCCAGTACGAATCAAGCGGCGCGCTCGGTGCAGCTCTCCCACCACGCGTCCAGGTCGGCGCGACTGATACGGACCTGGCCGTTGGGAAGCTTGCGGAGCTTCGGAGCTTGGCCGCGGGCCCGCATCCGGTAGAAGGCGGCGCGGCTCATGCCGATCTCCTTGAGGACCTCGGGAAGTTTGAGCATCTGTGGGTGGGTCATAGCACTCCTCGGTCAGGCGCGGATCGGACGGGAGGAGGTTGGAGTGACATTGCGCTGAGTCGTGGGGAGAAGGGACTCACCGCGGGGAGGGGGGGGGTGTGGGGTGTGTAGGTAAGCCTAGAGGACAGGGTGGTTGTAAAAGGGGAGGGTTGGGAG